>JAAWCC010000162.1 GCA_022792975.1 Clostridia bacterium
AAATTTGTAATATTGAAATAGGTTTGATAAAAGAGACTGCAAATAATTTTTTACTAATTATAGCTAAGAATAAAAATTAGAAATATTAATTTTAATAAAGAATAAAAAATGGATAAAATAAATTATATAATTATAAATGCATATTAAAAAGTTTTTTATTAAAATAAGCAAAATTAAATATTAATATAAATAAAAAATTTTATTAAAATTAAATATAAGTTATAAAATTTGAAAATAAATATCAATAAAAATACAGACTAAAATATAAAATTTAAAAAATAGATAATTTATTATTCTTAAATTATTTAACTATAAATATTGTCAAAAAAGCACATTGTATTTGTAAAAAATAGTATTATATAAAAGTAAAAAAGGTAATCAGAAATAATAAATAAAATACAAAAAGATTTATTATAAAAATATATTATATGCTTTTGGTGAAAAAGCTAAAAGTATTCGAGAAATGATTGTCATTAAAACAAAACAAATTATAGTAAAATAGTATAAAAGAATTTAAATATAAATAATTGACTAAAAAGCAAAAAAAAACAGAAATAAAATTTGCAATTAAAGCTAATAGTAGTAATAATATTTTACTTTGTGTAAAATTCAATATTATAAAAATAGAAAACTATTGAAATATAAATATAAAAGTTTCTGAAAAGGGATAGAATGAATATAAATTGTCAAATTGATTGAGGCCACTTCGAAAAGCAATATTTTGCTAAAAAAGTAATATAGATTTTACCTATAAAATTTACAAAAAAACATTAAAATTAAGTAGAATTTATAGATTTTAAACAATAAAGAATATATTAAAAAAAATAAAAGCCCTTAGAATCGAAATTCTAAGGGCAAAAATTTTTAAGCAATTTTATTTTAAAATGACTGTTTTTTCACTATTTTCAATGCTTTGACTCTCATCTACACTTTCTTTTTTAGATTTTTCTAATTCTTCTTGTTCTAAATTATCTTTTGCGACAGTCATTAAAAGCTTTAAACGGTTAGTTTGGTTAGCTTCACTTGCACCAGGGTCATAGTCAACTGGACTTATATTTGCATTAGGAAATTTTGAGCGAATTGTCTTAATAACTCCTTTTCCAACAACGTGATTTGGAAGACAGGCAAATGGCTGAACACATACAATATTCGGAATTCCATTTTCTATATATTCTATCATTTCGGCTGTCAAAAACCAACCTTCTCCAGTTTGATTTCCTATTGATAATACATCTTTTACTTTTTCCTCTAAGTGCCATATGTCGCATGGCTTTAAATAATTTTTAGAAGAATTGTTTAAAGCGATTTTTAAATCTTTCTCAAATATATCGATTAATTTTAAGGCAAGCTTAAAGATTTTTGCTTTTGTTTTGTCAGTATTGAGAAGTGAGTTAAAGGTTATTTTATGTGTTGCCATAAATTTTACAAATCCCATAAAATCAGGCATAACTACTTCTGCCCCTTCTGTTTCTAATACATCAATTACAAAGTTATTTCCAAATGGATGATATTTTATAAGAATTTCTCCTACAACTCCTACCTTTGGCTTTCTTTGATTTTCGTTTAACTTTATTTTTTCAAAGTCATCTACCATGTCATATATACTTTTTTTGAATTCTTTTGAATTTGACTTTTTCACTAGGGATTTACAGGTTGCCATCCATTTATCATATAGATTTTTTGTTTCTCCTTTATTGATTTCATAAGGTCTATTTCTTAATAATAATTTTTGTAATAAATCTCCATAAATCACTGATTTTAATAGTTTTTCCATTAATGGAATTGTTATTTTAAAGCCTGCATTTTTTTCCATACCTACGATGTTAAAACTTACTACGGGTACTTGAGGAAAGCCTGCATCTTTTAATGCTTTTCGTATAAATCCAATATAGTTTGTTGCTCTGCAACCGCCTCCTGTTTGTGACATTATAAGTGCCGTCTTGTTTACATCATATTCTCCTGACTGGAGAGCCTCTATCATTTGTCCAGTTGTCAATATTGAAGGATAGCAGGCATCATTATTTACATACTTAAGACCAATTTCTACTGTCTTAGGGGTACAAGCATTTAAAAGTTTTACATTATATCCAGAAGCTGCTACTGCACTTTCTATTAATTCAAAGTGTATTGGCGCCATTTGTGGAATAAGTATTGTATAATCTTTTCGCATTTCCTTTGTAAAAGGAATCTTATTAATTTCATAATTACCAGTTGAGGTTTCACATGATTTACATTCGGAAGTATTCTTTTTGTCTAACCTTTTATTAATACTTGCAAGTAATGACCTTATACGTATGCGTACAGCACCTAAATTATTTACTTCATCTATTTTTATTAATGTATACATCTTGTCATAACTTGATAAGATTTCCTCTACTTGATCTGTTGTAACCGCATCTACCCCACATCCAAAAGAATTCAATTGGACTAATTCTAGGTTATCATGTTTTCCAACAAAGTCTGCTGCTGCATACAATCTACTATGAAATACCCATTGATCAACAACTCTTAATGGTCGTTTTACAGAAGTGTCCATTGAAACTGAATCTTCCGTAAGTACACACAAGCCGAGACCAGTAATTAAAGTATCTATCCCATGGTTTATTTCACTATCTACATGATATGGTCGTCCAGCTAATACTATACCTTTCAAATTATTTTCTTCCATATATTTTAGACTACGTGTAGCCTCATCTCGAATATCTTGTTTACATTTTTGATATTCTTTTTCTGCTGCAAGTGCAGCTTCAGTAAGTTCTTTTTTAGTAAAATTATATTCTGAAAATTCTTCTAATTCCATTACCTTTTTTACTAAATTTTTTATATCAAAGGGTAAAAATGGATTTATAAATTTTATATTTTTTACTTCCTCAACATTATTCTTTATAACCTCGGCATATGATATAACTATTGGACAATTATATTTGTTGTCTGAAGCTTCAAATTCTTTTCTGGAATACGGCATGCAAGGATAAAAGATTGTTTTTATTCCAGAATTTATAAGACTCATTATATGGCCATGAGAAAGTTTTGCAGGATAGCAAACCGATTCCGAAGGCATTGATTCCATCCCTTTTTCATAGGTGCTTCTTGTACTTTTTTCAGATATTATAACTCTAAAGCCAAGTTTAGAGAGGAAGGTAAACCAGAAAGGGTAGTCTTCATACATATTGAGTACTCTAGGAATACCTATTGTTCCACGAGGTGCAGCTTTTTCGTCAAGAGGTGTATATCCAAAGATTCTTTCTGCTTTATATTTAACAAGATTTGGAAGTTCTGAGTTTCCTGTGACAATCCCACTGCCACGTTCACAGCGATTTCCTGAAACATGAACTTTACCATTATTGAATTTGTTAATTGTGAGTCCACAATGATTTTCGCATCCAGTACATCTTGTATGAGTAATCTTTATATCTAATTTATCAAGCTCGGATAGTTTTGCAATCGTTGATGAATATTCCATATCAAGATTTGCCTCATATTGCTCTTTACTTAATAAGGCAACTCCATATGCTCCCATCAGTCCTGCTATATCTGGTCTTGTTACATCTTTTCCAACTATTATTTCAAAGCTACGTAATACAGCATCATTATAGAAGGTTCCACCTTGTACAACTATATGGTCACCTAGAACTTGCGGATCTCTGACTTTCATAACTTTTTGTATAGCATTTTTTATTACAGAAATTGAAAGACCAGCCGATATATCTCCTACGGAATAGCCCTCTTTCTGTGATTGCTTGATTTTTGAATTCATAAATACAGTACATCTTGAACCTAAATCAACAGGAGTTCTAGACATTAATGCTTCAGTTACAAAGTCTTCAATTGATAAATTTAAACTTTTAGCAAAGGTCTCAATAAAAGAACCACAGCCTGATGAACATGCTTCATTTAGCATAATATTATCTATTGCTCCATTTTTTAATTTGATGTATTTCATGTCTTGACCGCCAATATCTACTATACTTGTAACTTCTGGCATGAATTCGGAAGCTGCTCTATAATGTGCAATTGTTTCAATTTCATTTAGATCGACATTTAAGGCAGTTTGTATTAACTTTTCTCCATAGCCTGTAACGCCTGAAAATCGAATCTTAGCCTTTTTAGGTAAAATGCCATATACTTCCCTTAACATTTCAACAACACTCTTTAGAGGGTCACCTTCGTTGTTCCTGTAAATTGAGTGCATAAGACTTCCTTCATTATCAATAATAGCAAGCTTTGTTGTTGTTGAGCCTGCGTCTATTCCTATAAAGCAGTCTCCTTCATAGTCTTTTAAAGGTCTCCTTTTTACTTTTGCTTTTCCGATGTCTTTCTTTAAAGGCATCGTATTCTGCATCAATTGAAAATAATGGAGATAGAGGCTTAGTTGTTGTGTCGTGTGAACTCCTTAAAACTTCAATTCTGCTTTTTAATTTCTCAACAGAAATAGGCTTTCTATTAATAGAATCAAGTGCTGCCCCTTTTGCAACTAAAAGATGAGCATCAATTGGCGTAATTGCTTCTTCTGGCTTCAAATTAAGAGTTTCTATAAAACGCTTTCTAAGTTCTGATAAATAGTTTAGAGGTCCTCCTAAAAATGCAATATTTCCACGTATTGGTCTGCCACAAGCAAGACCACTAATGGTCTGATTAACTACGGCTTGAAGTATTGAAACTGCTATGTCTGATTTTGCAGCACCTTCATTTATTAATGGCTGAATGTCAGTTTTGGCAAATACCCCACAACGTGAAGCGATTGGATAGATTGTTTTGAAATTTTTTGCGAGTTCATTTAAACCATCGGTATCCGTATGCAAAAGGCTTGCCATTTGATCTAAAAACGCTCCAGTTCCTCCTGCACAAGTTCCATTCATACGCTGCTCAACAAATTTATCAAAATATATTATTTTAGCATCTTCACCGCCAAGTTCTATAACTACATCAGTTTCCGGTATATATTTTTCTACTGCACGTTTACAAGATACTACCTCTTGAATAAAGGGTAAGTCCAAAAAGGTTGCAGCAGACATTGCACCAGAGCCTGTTAGTGCTATTGTAAATTCATTGCTTGGATAACTTTCAGCAAGCTCCTCAAGCACTTTGCAGACCGTGTTTTTTGTGTCTGAAAAGTGTCTTTTATATGAGGTATGTATGGTTTCTAAATCATCATTCATGACTGCTATTTTTACAGTTGTTGAACCTACGTCTAATCCAACATGTAATAATTTTTCATTTTTCATATGCTTTACTCCTTAATAGTCTTTTTTACTTTCCATATAATTTTATACGCAAATTGCAATTTTGTCAATGTAAAAATGTTCCTTTTTAGTTTGAAAGGCTCATTTGCGTAAGACTTTTTAGATTTATTAATTCTACATAAAATTATTATTTAAAAAAGTATTCATATTTTGTCCTAATGCTAAATATATTGAAATATGAATTTATAAAAGAGAAAAGGAATGTGAGTGATATGAAAAATGGAAAGGTTTTTTTAATTATAATTGGAATTATTCTTTGTGTTTTGGTAATAATTACTATTTTTAGCTCTCTAAAAAAACAGGACACTTTAGGAAATACAGAGATAACTCCTGGTGAAGAAATGACTGAAGAACAAGAACGTCAGACTATTATTTCTTTGTACTATATTAGCTTGGAGAATAATACTTTAACGCCAGAGGCTAGGGTTATAGATGCTAAAAATTTACTTGAGAATCCATATAAGACTTTAACAGAATATCTTATTGAGGGACCAAAAAATGATAAATTACAAAGAGCACTACCAAGTGGCACTAAAGTAAATGGTGCAACACGTTCAGGTGATATGATTTTACTTGATTTGTCAGAGGAGTTTATTCAAGATCAGAAGGAAGATGCAATAAAAATAGCTGCGAATTCAATTGTAAATACTCTTACAGAGTTAAATGATGTAAATTCTGTAAAAATACTAATTAATGGCGAGGAAGGAAAAAAACTTGAGGGAACAGAAATTGATTTTAGTAAAGCTTTTTTTAGAGAAGAAAGTTCTACTTAAAAAACTTATATAGTTTAATATATTTCATGAAATGCTTGTAATTAAAAAGGAAATGCTCTACTTCGTTTAACGAGTTTATAGCATTTTCTTTTCTTTGCTTAAAACTTACTTTTGAATTTTGCTTGATATCTCCATTTCTAGAGTAAAAGATATTATTATTCATAATTACACCTCATGGTCTTTCAATTTGTATTTATTTGTTATATAATATATTATGAAAATAAAAAAAGAAGGTTACTTTGTATTATGAAAATAAATGAAGATGAAAGAATTGATGATTTAGAATTGAAAGGCTTAAAGATAATTCAAAATAAAAAATGGTTTTGCTTTGGAATTGATAGTGTTTTACTTTCGGATTTTTCAAATGATATTCATAAAAATAGTTCGATTTTAGATTTAGGAGCAGGAAATGGAATACTAGAATTATTACTTTCTGCTAAAATAGAGGGAGCTAAAATTACTGGAATTGAAGTACAAAAGAAAGTCGCTGAATTAGCTTATAGAAATATTAAGCTTAATAAGTTAGAAGAAAAAGTCAAAATTAGAAATATTAATGTTAAGGATTTCCTTGAAGAAATCAAATATGATGCAGTTGTCACTAATCCACCATATAAAGAGGCGGGGGCAGGATTGCAAAATGAGGAGGAGGCAAAAGTTATTGCTAGACATGAGAAATTAGCAAATTTAGAAGATTTTATTAAAGCTGCAAGTAGAAATTTAAAAGACAAAGGCTCAATGTATATGGTAAATAGACCAGAAAGGCTTACGGATATACTGTGTTTGTGTAGACAGTATAAGTTAGAACCTAAAATTATTAGGTTTGTGTTTTCTAAGGTTAATTCCTTACCAGTTTTAATTTTAATTAAAGCTACAAAAAATGCAAATAGATTTTTAAAAATAGAAAAACCATTATACATTTATGGGGGAAATGGAGAATATACAGAAGAAATTTTGAAAATATATAATAAGGAGAAAAAGTCATGAGTGGAGTTTTATATTTAGTTGCAACACCAATTGGAAACTTAGAAGATATTACTTTAAGGGCAATAAGAGTTTTGAGAGAAGCAGATATAATTGTAGCAGAGGACACGAGACAAACTTTAAAATTGTTAAACCATTTAAAGATTTCAAAAAGAATAATTAGTTATCATAGACATAGTGGGGAGGAAAAAGCGATAGATATAATAGAAGAAATAAAATCAGGAAGGAGTATTGCCTTGGTATCAGATGCAGGAACCCCAGTGATATCAGATCCAGGAGAAGAAATTGTGCAGATTGCTATAAATGCAGGAATAAATGTGATTCCAATTCCTGGAGCCTGTGCATTAATAACTGCACTTATAGCATCAGGAATTGATGCAAAGGAATTTTCTTTTTTTGGGTTTTTACCAATAAATAAGAAATTTAGAGCTGAAAAACTGAAGGAAATATCAATATCCAAGCAAACAATAATATTATATGAGGCACCACATAAATTGATAAATACATTAAAAGAGTTAGAAAAAATTATACAGGATAGAAAAATTGTCTTAGCGAGAGAATTAACAAAGATACATGAGGAATTTATAGGAGGAGCTGTATCAGCAGTTCTAGAAAAAATTAAAGAGCCTAGAGGAGAGTATGTAATTGTTATACAAAAGAATATAAAGAAAAAGGACGATGATTTCCAAAATATGACAATAGAAGAACACTATAAATACTATGAACACTTACGGATTTAGTAAAAAGGATATAATTAAACAAATTGCAAAGGATAGAGAAGTAAAAAAAGATGAGATATATAAACAATTTATATAGTGGAGTAAGAGTTTTAGCTGGCAACTTATCAAATAAAAATTATAAGATGCCAACTAAAAATAAAGCTAATTTAAGAAAGCTTAGAAATCTTGTCTTTACATTTAGGGCAAATTAGTTTATCTGCATAAGAGACTAAATCTTTATCGCTACCACAAAAAGTACACCCTGCATTACATTTTTTTAGGATAATAGAAGAACCTTCAACATAAATATCCAAAGAATCTTTTTCACCAATACCTAATTTCGTTCTAAGTTCCATTGGAATAACAATTCTTCCAAGTTCATCAACCTTTCTAGATATCCCAGTTGATTTAACCATAACAATACCTCCTCAATAATCTATTATATCTTTTGTAAATATAGTTTTATTATTAGTTTATGTACTTTTATGATAACACAAAATTTTCTAATAATCAACAAAAAATGTAAAAATTTGACAAAAAAAGAATACAGGAGCTTGCGACTCCTGTAAAGTTAGATATATAACTCCGGTTGGAGATTTGTTGTAGAGGGTGTCTCCGCTAATGTATAATAAAATGGGGGCGCGAAGAGATATAAAATTATCCTCTACAAGATTAATAACAATATAATTTTTGTGTGGTTTTTATTAAATATCATAAAAAACTTGATGGTTAATATTTTATTTAATTAAACTTGGGAAATATTTTGGGTGAATACCCTGAAAATATAAATTAAGTTTTGTAAAAATGATTAAATATAAATTTACTATAACAATAATAGCATAAATCGATATATATGTCAACAAAAACCGTTCGACATAATTCGACAAAAGATAACTGATACAATCATTCCGGATTAAATCTGCCAATAATGCACATATTAAAACAAAGCGAATTTTTTTGATTTTAACAGTGCTTGTATAAATGGCAATAGTATATAAAGTAGTTTCGGTTGAACCCATAATAGTTGAAGCAATTAGACCGAATTATACTATCTACTCCGAAATTGTTGCATTATATCTAATGCAACAGCAGTAGAAGCACTTCCAGAAATAGGTCTAATTAGCATTAATGGGAGTACTTCTGATGGAATTTCGAGTAGTATTAAAATAGGAGAAAGTGATTTTTGAATTAAATCTAAAAGGCCAGAATTTCTAAGTGCACTAATTGCTAAAAATAAGCCAACAAGTGTTGGAAATATTTTTATTACTGTTTCCATTCCTTCCTTTGCGCCGAGTTAAGAAACTATCGAATACTTTTATCTTTTCTGCACATCCATATAAAACAATATAAAAAATAGTAAATGGAACAGCAATTATTGATATATAATGGATAATGTTCAAAACTTTTTATTCCTCCTTTTATCAAATTTTATACACAATTTAGCTGCAAATACTGCAACAAAGGCTGCCGAAAGAGTTGCAATCCAAACAGGTAGAATTATTGCAGTAGGATTATTTGAATTTAGTGACATTCTAATTGCAATTACAGTAGTAGGAATAAGTTGTAGAGAAGCAGTATTAACTAATACTAACATAGACATAGAATTACTTAATACGTTTTTGTTTGGATTATTTCTTTGGAGAGATTCCATTGCTTTTAGTCCAAGTGGAGTCGATGCATTGCCAAGACCTAAAATATTTGCAATTATATTTAAAGAAATTTCTTCATGGTCACTATCCTTTTCACTTACATCTGGAAATAAAAATTTCACAATTGGTTTTAATAGTTTTGCAAGTTTTTTTGATAGTCCAGAATCTTTTGCAATTTGCATAATGCCACACCAAAGTGTTATAGTTCCAAAGAAGGTGATTGTTAATTCTACTGCTGAAGAAGCTGATTCGAATATTCCATTATTTATTTTTTCAAGATTACCACTTACCAGACTATATGCATATGAAATTATAATAAAAATTGGCCATAAAATGTTTAACATGTAACAATTATATTATGGATGTTTAAATAATATTACTCTTATATGTCTAGGGAGGCAAAAGAGGGTTCCTATTTTTGGACACCCTCTTTTTTATAGTTGATTTATTTAGTAGAGTTTGTTAGCGATAGTATATACAACTGTTTTTATGCTAGGTTTTTCATCTTCTACTAAATGAAAATACTCTTTAAGATTTTCTATATTACATTCATAATACATTGCATTATTTGCAGCAATTATACAGTTTTTTATATTATGCACAGTTTTATTATATTTTTTAGCAACAATTGGATAGAAATTGTCCTGGAGACTTGTTAATGCAATTACATCACCCTTTTGAACTTCTAGTATTGTTTCTAATAAATATTGAGTACCTTTGTACTTAAAATTGTAACCAATTTTTTTGAGTTCTTCCATAATTCTTTTTCTTTTTTCATTAATTTGAATTTCTGCTAAATTATTAATACCTGCTATTGATTTATCTGAGAGTGCTTGAGTTTCGTCGAAAGCTAAATAGATTAGCTTATTTTTACATTCTCTTAAAGTAGTTTTATTGTAGTGATTAATAACTTCTTTGCTTAAAAATAGAATGTCTGATTCCTTGATATGTAAAAATTTTGAAATTTCTGATTTATGAGACATATCACAACTTAGTAAATCTGCACATGATATATTATTTAACAGTTCTTTTGTAATGCTAATGTCATTACCTATAATCAGTAAGTTAACCATTTTTATTTCCTCCTATATCTATTAGATAGTTTTAGAGGTCGAAAAAGTTTCAACTTTTTTATTTTTTTTGAAAAAACATGTAAAATTTGTATGAATATTGATGAACAATGTCTAATAATCAAACAAATATAGAAGTTAGTTTTTTAATAAAAAGTATTCATTGTTATCAAT
>JAAWCC010000163.1 GCA_022792975.1 Clostridia bacterium
AAATTATGATAAATATAAGACCAGTATCAGATTTAAGAAATAAATATCCAGAGATTGAAGATTTAGTTTTACGAGAAGATGAAGCAGTTTATTTAACGAAAAATGGATATGGCTCAATGGTAGTAATGAGTTTAGAAAAATATTCGAAATTAATTAGTGATGCAGAATATAATGAATATATTGAAAAAGCATTGGATGAAGCAGATAAAGAAGCAGAAAATCCAAATACTAAATATTTAACCCATGAAGAAGTTTTTGGAAAAATAAGGAGGAAACTGAATGAACAAAAAATATAAAATAAAATATCTTCCTTTATTTTATAATGATTTAAACAAAATTATTGATTATATAAGATATGAATTAGTAAATGAAATAGCTGCAAATAATTTTGTAAATGAATTAGAAAAAGAAATACAACAAAGAGCATATAATCCAGATTCTTACGAAAAGTATCTGTCAATCAAAAAGAGAAAGAATACATATTATAAAATATATGTAAAGAATTATACAGTGTTTTATACTGTAAAAGATAATACTATGGAAGTAAGAAGAATTTTATATTCAAGAAGAAATTTTGATAAATTAATCTAAAACAATAAAACGCAAAGCCGTGTAATCAAAGTATTACAAGACTTTACAATATGTTTGGTATCTTTTCAAATCTACACCTTCAATATTAGCCTTCCAACCAGAAGGAAAAGGCACCTGTGGATAATTTTTAGAAATATCTTCAGCCTTCTTATAAAACTGAGAAGATTTAGAAATAGCACCATTTACTAAATCAACTCCATCAGGATTACACATGGGTACAATATAAATAGAAGCAGAATTCAAAATATTTCTTGCAGAGTAGCCATAAATGCTTCCATTATCTACATAAGCAGCACATAAATTTTGCACAAATTTCATAAGCACGGGAGAACAAATCCATTCATTTCCGATGAATTGAACCAGAATAAAACACTTCTTTTTCCCCATTTCCAATACGCAAATAAGGAATCTCTCTTCCCATTACACTCCTTCCAATAGAACCAACGTGAACAAAAGGATATGCAAGTTTAATCCTATCAATATCCATTATCAAAATATCATAAGTATAACCACGACTCATAGCCCACATATAAATCCTCCCAAATAAAATATCTAACATAATATATGAATATAAGATAAAAAAGGTGTAATAATTAAATTAAGTCATATTTACAAAAATATCTTGTAAATAAAAAGAATTTATGGTATAGTTATACCGAAAATAAAAGCACATGGGGGAAACGCAGTTGGAAAAAATAGTAATAGAAGGAAAAACAAGATTAAAAGGAGAAGTAACAGTAAGTGGCGCAAAGAATGCAGCTGTTGCAATACTTCCAGCAACAATATTAGTTAATGGAATATCTATAATAGAAAATATACCAAATATTAGTGATATAAAGATGTCTTGTAAAATTTTGGAAGCATTTGGAGTAAAAATAAAAAAAATTTCAGAAAATACTTTAGAAGTAGACTCAAGAAATGTAACTGATGTAGAAGCACCTTTAGATTTAACAAGTCAATTCAGGGCATCATATTACTTAACTGGTGCACTGCTTGGCAGATGCAAACATGCAATAGTTGGAATGCCAGGGGGCTGTAAACTTGGTGCAAGACCAATGGATCAACACATAAAAGCATTTGAAGCACTGGGTGCAACTGCTTCTGTTGAGCAAGGAAAAATTGAAGTAAAAGCAAAAAAGTTAAAAGGGAACTCAATATATTTAGACATAGTATCAGTAGGAGCAACAATAAATGCAATGCTTGCGGCAGTACTCGCAGAACGGAACATCAACAATAGAGAATGCGGCAAAGGAGCCACATATTGTAGATTTAGCAAATTTTTTAAACAAAATGGGAGCCAATATAATGGGGGCAGGTACAGATAGAATAAGGATACAAGGTGTAAAAGAACTAAAAAAGAATGAAACATATTCTGTTGTTCCAGACCAAATAGAAGCAGGAACTTTTATGCTTGCAGCAGTTGCTACAAGAGGAGATATATTAATTAAAAACTGCATTACTAAACATTTAGAATCAATAACAGCAAAGATAATAGAAATGGGTGCTGAGGTAAAAGATATAGAAGGAGAAGCAATAAGAGTAACTTGTAGTAAAAGACCAAATAAAATAAATATAAAAACACTTCCATATCCAGGGTTTCCAACAGATCTTCAACCACAAATGGGAGTCGCAATGGCTATTGCAAATGGTACCAGTGTTATTAATGAGAGTATATGGGATTCAAGATTTCAATATACAGAAGAATTAAATAAAATGGGAGCTAAGATAACAGCACAAGGAAAAGTTGCATTTTTTGAAGGAGTAGACAAGCTAATTCGGAGCACCAGTTAATGCAACAGATTTAAGAGCAGGAGCAGCTCTTGTAATTGCTGGAATTGCAGCAGATGGAACTACACAAATATATAATATAGAACATATAGATAGAGGATATGAAAATATAGAGCAGAAATTTATTAATTTAGGAGCAAAAATAAAAAGAGTAGAAGAATAGAGAGGGAAAAACAGTGAAATTTTGCAGTTTATACAGTGGAAGCACTGGAAACAGCCTGTTTGTCCAAGGAAACGAAACAAAGATACTTGTTGATAGCCGGAGTAAGTGCAAAAAAAATAGTAGAAGGCTTAGACAGTATAAATATAGATATAAACGAGATAAATGCAATATTAGTTACACATGAACATATAGATCACATAAGAAGTATTGGAACAATAGCTAAAAAATATAATATACCTATATATGCTAGTTTGGGAACTTGGAATGGCATAGATAATGAAAAATTAGTTATTAATGTCGAGGATAAAAACTATTTTAAAATAGGGGAAGGCTTTGAAATAGGAGATTTGAAGATTATGCCGTTTGGTACGTCGCATGATGCTATGGAATCATGTGGATTTAGTATAGAGCATGCTGGAAAAAAATTAAGTGTTGCTACTGACTTAGGGGAAATGACAAATGAAGTGATAGGCAATTTAAAACAAAGCAAGTTTGTTTTATTAGAATCAAACTATGAGCCAGAGGTTTTAAAAAGCTGTGCATACCCATATTCTGTAAAAACTAGAATAGCTGGAAATAGAGGTCATCTTTCAAATAATGAAGCAGGCAAAACTATTGCAAAACTCCTTGAATACGGGTTAGAGAATGTAATGCTAGGTCATCTTAGTAAAGAAAGCAACTTTCCAGAACTCGCTTATAAAAGCGTAGAAAATGAGCTTTTGTGTCAAGGAGTGAATATAAAAGAACTTGAAATAGATGTAGCTAGCCGTATAGAGCCAAGCAAGGTGGTTAATCTTTAAGATTTCTCTATCGTATATATTTATACAATTAGTTGATTTTAACATAATAAAACCTTAATGTTGCATAAAAACATTAAGGTTTTATTTATATTAGCAACTTTCTTGCCTAAAGTCGATTATTTTACTTTCAGCTTTGTGCTTCTTTTTTATATATCTCTTTTGAGTATTCAAATTCTTTGTATTACCTAAATTAATATCATTATTATTTGCATAAGTAATAAATTCAGCTCTTAAATTTGCAGCTAGGTTTGCTTTTTGGGCATTTTCTTTTGCCAAATGACTATGATATAATGCTTCACCATATAAATCATTTACAATACCATTTACAGCCTTATCTGTTGCATATATTATGTTTAAACCATTAGTATTTTTCTCATAAATTAATTCGTCCTTTACAATTAAGTTTGCTCCAAAGTTATTTTGATAATTTTGAGTGTTTATACCAAACTGTTCTGCAATTTTAAATAAATCACTAGTTTTTACATTTTCAGTATTTTCGGCTTCATATTCTTTAGAAAATTCTAACAAAAAACCATTTTCATTATTTTGCATTAACTCATTGTAATGCTCTTTAAAATATTGCACAAGAGTATTTTCATATTCTTCATTATATTCACCAGATGCATTAGAATAATATCCAGCAAGAGCTTTTACAAGGTTTTTATTTGTTGCTTCTTGATTTATATTTTCATTAATTTCACTAGGGAAATCCCTTTCAAAGTGTGGTCCTAATGCAAGAGGCATATTATTTTTATTTAAATGCTTTGAGAAATTTTCAAAAAAACTTGCGAAAACATTGGGCTTTCCTGAAAAAATTTGCTCATTATGTAATGTACGATATGAATTAAGCAGATATCTTTTTCTGTAAAGTTCTCTTAACTC
>JAAWCC010000164.1 GCA_022792975.1 Clostridia bacterium
AAAATAAGCATTTATTTTAAAATCATTTTCCATGTCTTTCCCCCTGTTTAAAATATATTAAGATAATCATAAAAAAGAAGAGAATTGTTATCTCTTTCATACTATTATTATAAATGTTTAAATACTTAAAACAATGTAATGATTTTGAAGTGTTTTTGAAATATAATAATTGTAAACTTAATGTTTACGCAGGAAAGCGTTAATAAGAAACACTCGAAACACATAAAAGGGCAAGCCTTTTAGATTATTAATTTTAATTTTTGTTATTAACTTTTTAATAATAATACTTACATAGGTATTTAGGAATGCTATTCCGAATGGAAAAGCAGCTTCAAAAAGCTGGTATTTCAGGAATTAAAGAAATTCACAACTTAATATCTGTTCAAAGCAATGGCTGGGGATTTTTTGCAATCCCCAGCTATTGCCATATAAAATTAAGCTAAAACAAAAAGAGCAATAGAAAAATTTGTGACAATAACATTGACTTATGTAAACAAACATGATATACTATTAACATGTCATTTTATGATTGCTTTGCACTCAAAACTGTTGTCTCTATACTTATAGGAGGTTTACTAGAGATAGAGAGGCAAACAGCAGTCAACTGACTAGCAAAGAACAAATTAATCAACTTTAGTGGAGGTATTTGCATGAAGACCAATTACGAGCAGATTGTGGATGTGGACCAGATTGGGCGGCACGGTACCGTAAATCTGAATGAGGTTTTCACACTGGCAGAGCAGGAACAGTTTACAGCGGCGGTCAATGATTCTCCGAGGCGACTTCTTCTGTGCATTGATGTGCAGAAGGACTTCATCGAAGGCGGCGCTTTGGAAGTTCCGGGTTCCATCGGCGATGTGGAGCGCATTACGCGCTTCATCTACAACAACATGGGCGGTATCACGCGTATTATGTGCAGCCTGGATACCCATACTCCGCACCAGATTTTCCACCCCTGTTGGTGGGCAAATTCTGCGGGAGATCATCCGGCACCATATACGATCATCACCCACGCAGATGTTGAGGCTGGAAACTGGCGTCCGGTTATCGGCGATCTGAGAGATTCTCTTGAGTATCTCAAGGAGCTGGAGAAAGTCGGCGCTGGCAAGAAGCAGCTTTGCATCTGGCCCTATCACTGCATTGCTGGATCCGATGGCGGCACTCTTGAAAATGAGTTTGCCAAGATGGTGTATTTCCATTCTGTGGCGCGCAAGAGTGTCAATCACATGATCCGGAAGGGCGAAGATCCTTACAGTGAAATGTATGGGATTATCAAGCCCGAGTACAGCAAGAAGAACTTCCTGAATACGCCGATTTTGACGGCCATCGAGAAGTTCGATGAAATCTTCGTTGTGGGTGAAGCAGCGAGCCACTGCCTTATGGAGTCTGTGAAGCAGACTGCGGAACACTTCCAGACACGTCCTGAGATTACTCAGAAAATCACGGTTCTGGAAGACTGCACTTCGCCGATTACTGGCTACGAGGCCGAGACCAGCGCAGCTTTTGACAGCTTCAAGCGCAACTACGGCATCAAGTTCGCAAAGTCCACGGACATTACTTTTTAAAAACCCAGGGAGGAAATGACAACATGAACGAAGAGTATTTGGACAATATCCAGGTGGACGGCCTGGACGAGACCTATGCTGGCAATATGGACGTTGATGACGTCGAAGCTTCGAGCGTCATGCTCGTCGACTTCATCATCGACCGCAGCGGTTCTATGGATCAGTACGAGTCCATTATGCAGGACTGCCTGAAGCACTATAAGCAGGCTATCTGCAATTCCAAGCAGGCCGATGAAATGCTCGTCAGCAAGACCCTATTCGACAACGTCATCGAGACTGGCGGCTATGTGGCTCCCGAGGACTTCAACACTGACTACTACGCCAGAGGGTGCACAAGGCTGTACGATGTTATTATCGAGAGGCGGCAGCGGCTGCTGGACTACATGGAACAGCTCAAGAACAATGGCACCAACGCACGTGCCTGCATGGTCATCTTGACCGATGGAGAAGACTATGGCTCGACGTATCGGGCAAGCGATGCCAGACAGGCAGTCAAGGATTTGATTTCCAAGGAAATCACCGTTGCTTTCATTGCGTTTGGACAGGATGCTTTTGGGGTGGCCGATTCTATCGGAATCAAGCCTCGGAACGTCAAAGAGGTCAGCAACGATGAAAGCGAACTGCGCAAGGTTATTGACCTGGTATCCAAGAGCGCGATTTCTGCTTCGAAGAGAGCAAGCTCTGGTGCTGGCGATACTGCAGACGGTGGATTCTTCGATGTGTAAGCGCACAAACCGCAAGTAAAAAACAACACGCTAAAGGCAAAGAGAGGGGATTGCGTCTGCAATCCCCTCTTGCTATTGACTATGGAGGCTAATATGGAGCAAAATACTGAGAGCAAAAGCCAAGCTGTTTCCCAGAAACAGTGCACGAGAAAAACAGTCTGCATTAGCAAGATTGGTTCAGACCATACTTTTGCAAATATAAACAATCAGGACTTTACTTTCAGCCTGCCTAACATGAAAATTGTGATGGACGGCTGCGGCTCAGGCAAACACTCCGAAGTAGGAGTAAGGATTTTTGGACAGCTCTTTTCGAGAAAAGCTAAAGAGTATTTCGATAAAGGTGAAGCCATTTGTGCAGAAAACTTTGAAGGTACCTTAAATAGCATTTTCGAGAAAATGCTCAAACTTTGCGATGACACAACTTTCATTTTTCAGAACTACTGCTTTACAATCTTGGTATGTTTTGAAACAGAAGACGAGTTTGTAGTGTATAGCTGCGGAGATGGGTACATCATTACAGAGAACACCGAAGGTGTTATAACCTTCGAGAATCTTGACGATGGAGAGTACCCATGCTACTATTGCTATAACTTCACAGACAAGTCTGCTCTGACTGCATATCAGGAGGGCGTAAGCTTCAAAGTAAGTAGGTTCAGCAAAGAAGAATATACCAACGTAGGAGTTGCAAGTGACGGGCTTAGATACGTGAAAGGTCTCTTGGAGATAGAGATGACTAAGCTGTTAAGATTTTTGCATGAAGGAAAAGGCGCACAAATCGAAAAGCTCATCAATAGGAACAATCTGAAAAACGGAATGTTTCATGATGACATTTCGATCTGTTTCTAAGGAGGCAAAAGATGGCGATTGATTTTAAAAGCCGAAGCCAAATAGAACGGCTCAAAAAGCTGGGAGATGGCGGCGAAGCGATAATTTACGAGTACAACTCGAAAACAGTTATCAAGATTTTCAATCCTAAGGTAGATTTTCCAAAAAAAGAGGCAAAAGTACGCTACCTTATATCGATCCAGCAGCAACTTCCCAGAAATGTCATCGGACCAGAGGAAATCGTTACACTTCAAGGAAAATTTGTGGGATATGCAATGCGGAAACTCCAAGATGCAGAAGACATGCATATGCTGACTAAACTGAAGTTTTTAACAGCAGCAAATTTTTCCAATCAAGATGTGCTCAAAATCATCACCAGCTTAGGTGAAGACTTGGGAAAATTGCATTCTACTGGCAACGGCATAATCGTTGGAGATGTAAGTGATTACAACTTCCAGATAAATGGCAAGTGCAACTACTTTGTCGATACTGACAGCTGGGGAGTAGTAAGAAAATTTACACCCGATGCGTATACCGAACTTTTTACCTGCCCAGACAGCTATATGCCTAATGGCGATGTAAAGTTTTCAGTGGAAAACGAGCACTACAATTTCGCGGTTCTTGCTTTCAATATGCTTACAAGAATCCACCCATTTGGTGGCACCTATCTTCCTGACAAAAATCTTTCTCCAGTGCAAAGAATGAAAAAGCGGATTTCCGTTGTCGGAGCACATAAAGGAGACATCAAGATTCCCAAAATTATCGGGAGCTGGAAATGGATGTCGCCAAAACTCGAAGAAGACTTTGTTCAAATCTTCGAGCACGGAAAAAAATTCGACATAACTCCGGACTTGCAGGAACTTGTAAAGAACATGAAGCATTGTAGCACTCATAACATTTATTACTACTCCAAGTTTTGTGAATGCCCGCTATGCAATGCGAATGCAAAAGTCAAGGCAGCACCAACAGTACTTCAGACGGCTCAGGCTACAAATGGACCGCAGATTACTATCGTGTTTGCAGGCACTGACTGTGCATACATTTTAAGTAATGTGCACTATTTGAATAAGCAGAACCAAGCCGTTCATTTTGAAACAGGAAGAAAAGCGGCAGTACCCAGAGGTAAAAGGATAGACTTCTCCAAAGACGGAAAAGTCATGTACATCACTGATGATGACACAATTGAGGTGTATGATGCTCAAGACCAAAGAATGGCAGTTATCGAACGTATGCACAAGACGAACACACTTATAAGCGATAAGCATCTGTACTATGTCGATAAGGGCAATAATTTGGTAAAACTCGCTGTTACTCAGCAGGGGAACATGCCCACATACTTGGGACAAGTATACAATCCTCTATTTGAGTCGGCAGAAGACGGCAGCGTTTTTTCTGCATCAATGTATCCCAAAACAGCGATTATCACAACACCCGACTACACATTTGAAATGGACTACTCTGGAAGAATTGGCGAATATGCAATCAAGCGTGATCCAGTAACAAAATCGTGGCTGTTTGTTTATCAGCTTCCAAGCGGAAAGTACCGCACAATGGTGTTTAACAAGAAAAAGATTGTGTACGATGATGATTTCATCAAGTATAATGCTCAACCCTTGAGCAACATTGATTTCTATAACAACACCATCTATGACCCTGATGACGGCGTAATTGTTGGAACCAACATTGCCAGAAACGTAGCAAAAGAATTTAAGTGCAGTGTTGTTGACGAAAGCTCCAAGCTGCAGTTTACAGGTCGTGGATTTAGAATCTACAACAAGAGCAATATCTATAACTATGGTTGATTAATTTAAGCAAAATGGTAATTCCATTTGCTAAAATCAAGAGCTCTCAGCATTAAGCCGAGAGCTCTTGATTATCAATTTTCTAAAAATTTATTTATATTTTTGCTTTATCAAAAACACAATATTTTGTTTTCGTTTTTATAAATTCAAATTTTTTATCAAACATTTTCGTTATAGTATCTACTTTGACATCTACCTTCTGAAATATCATGAGTTACAATAATAGCTGTAATTCCTTCTTCCCTAAGTATTTGATAGATATCATTAGTAACCATCATTCTAGTTTGATAATCTAAAGCAGAAAAAGCTTCATCTAGAAGTAAGATTTTAGGTTTAATGGCGAGTGTTCTAATCAATGCGACTCTTTGTCTCATACCGCCAGATAATTGAGATGGATATTTGTCTTTAAACTCATATAAGCCATATTTTTTTAATAAGCTAATTACATAATTTTCGTTTTCCTTTGTTTTAATATGCCTTATTTCAAGTCCAAGCATGACATTATTATAAATAGTTCTCCATTCAAGAAGACTATCTTTTTGAAGCATATATCCTATTTCAGAAGATATGTCATGTGTAAGCTTTCCGCTCTATATAAATTTCTCCGACTGGTTTGCTTTTCAAGACCAGAAATAATTGAAAGTAAGCTTGATTTACCACAACCGACTTGGTCCAATGATACTAACGAAATCACCTTTATTTGCAGAAAATGAAATTCCGTCAAGAGCAGTAATTTCGCCATTTTTTGATTGATAAGTTTTCTTTATATTATTAACTTTTAAAATTTCCTTCAAACAATAGCACCTCCTATCAATATGTCTAGTAATAGTATATTCGACATAATGTAGAAAGGTGCAACTAATTAATTATTCATTATTTTATTTAATCTAATATCATTTCCAAAAAATCTACACACATTATAATAATATGCGATACGTGAGAAAATCCTCTCACTATAAGTATCAAGCAAATTATTCATGTTCAAATTTGTAGAAATAATAGTTTTCGTAATATGATTATTTTGAAACAAAAGTCTTGCATTTATAATATTAAACAATTCAGAAATTTTAAATGAATTTAAAGCTTCAACACCTAAATCATCAATGATAAGAAGGTCTACATTAATGATGTTATTGTAAACGTCATTAAAAGAAGAATTTCCGAACTTATAATCTAAAATGCTATCAAGCATGATAGGTGCTGTTTGATAAAGAACAGTTTTTCCACTAGATAAAATTTCCTTTGCAATACAATTAGAGAGAAATGTTTTCCCAAGTCCAGTACTACCAGTAAAAAGCAGATTCTTTTCATCAGGAGAAGCAAAATTTTTAACAAAATTAAATGCTATCTCTCTGATATTTTGAATATTCTGTCTAGGCGAAATTTTAGCATGAAATGCTGCTTCATTAATTTCATCTGAGTACAAATCTAGATTAAAGTTATCAAAGTTTTCTTTATCAAGGTTTCCGAATATTAGATTTGTTAAAATCAATATCGAATATTTTTTGTTTTATGCAATTGCAAAGTGTACTTTTTCCATTATTATATTTTGCAAAACCAGTATCTTCACAAACAGAGCATTCATATAAAGGTGATAAAGCTCCGTCTTGGAACATCAATGGTTTTAAGCAGATTGTCCTTTTTTAAATTTAAATCATTAAATTCTGTTTTTAGTTTTTGTTCTAATTCTACATCTCCACTAAGAACAGCTTTAGAAATATCTAAAGCAAGTCTCCCAAGTTTATGTTTTAAATCAGAAAGCTCGGGATGTGAATTATAAAATTGGGATTTTTGTTTTTCAAAATTTAAATCAGCAATAGCCTTTTTTCTTTCGTAATCTTTTAATAAAGTATTTAAAGTAGAATTATTCAAAATAGTTCATCCTTTCTAAGTTTGTTTATTAGCATATAAACTATCAAAATTTGTATATGAACGTTGTTCGAAATTGTTGTATTTAACTTTTTTCTCTAAATCTTTCTTGTTTTGTGCTAAAGCTTTAGCAGAAACTAAATAATTTTGAACATCATCAGAGGTTTTTAAATCTCTTGTATTCCAATCTGTAATCATTTTGTCTAAGTAATCAAAAGAGATATTTGCTTTTGAAACAGTTTTCTTAAGTGCAATCTCGATTATATCTAAAGAATAGCCATAGTCAACAGTCCATTTTTTTACATATCCTTGTTCATATTCAGTAAGACACCTTTTTAAACCAAGCTTTTTTTGAATGGCACTATAAGATTTTTGCAAGTTATCAGCTTTTTGAGTATATATCTCTAAATCCCTAAAGGTATGAACTGCTGCTGCTGCCCATGCAGAGGCAACTGCTCTTACATAATTAGGAGAAAGTGCAGAGCGTTGGAAGCAGTAAGTGAAAAGAGCCATCATAACTTGTTCATCAAAGTTATATTTTTTAAAGAACAAGTCAATATCTGCATACCAAGAAGGAGACATAATTCCTTGGAAGAAAGAGTTATTAATTGTCTCGATAAGACTTGCTCTAGTGTTACTTTTTTCATTTCTTTCAATATCTTCAGCAGATAAAGAAACGTTAGGCTTATAAAGCCTTTGAAGCTCGATTTCTTGCAAATTATTTACAATAAAGCCAGTTCCTTTTTTAGTAATAGCTCTATGCTCTTCCCAATACTTTAAAGCCTCTTGTATAACAGGATAAGCAATAGAAAGAGTTTTAGATAAGTCATTTATATTAATGTCCTTGTTATGCTTAGATAAAAATAATATATATAAATACACCTTAATAAAATCTCCGAGAGGCCTCCGAGAGGTATTCTGCAAAGAATATATCAGGTATCTTTGTTGTTGCAAATAAGAAAGATTCCTCGTTTTGTTCTAGTTTCATAAGTATTCTCCTAACGTTAATTAATAAATTTTATTTAAGATAAGCTTTAGTCAAATTATATCATTTTCTGTCTAAAAAAACAAGAAAAGAATACCTATTTGTACAAATATATTTTAGGTTTTGTAAAAAATTTAATAATATATAAAAGTACATATAAAATATTTTCATGGTTGAAACCAATAATGCTAAAAAGTAGAATAGGAAAACATAAAATTACCATTACAAATATTTTAATATAAAGATTCGAAACAAAAAAGCTAATTATACAAAAAGTTAAAAGGTCCCAAATTACATTAAAGATTACAGTCGAGTAGTCAATAATACCAAAAAGTTTACTTGAAAAATCGTAATTTTGTGGAATAATAAATTTCATACCTAATCACCTCCTTTTACTTTGGCTTAAGCATATTTCTAATACTGTACATAGAATTATAAGTATCGATACTTATACCGCCAATAAGGTCTCGAACATAGTTATTAACCTTCATTAAGGCAAAAATTGCACCAATAAATAAAAGCTTTGAGACTAAATTAGTAGAGCTATATTCAATAGAAAACATTACAATTAATATGAAGGAAGCAAATATTTCTATAAATAGAAGTGACATAAAGCATTTAAACCAAGCTTTAAAAAGATTAGAAGTAGAAGGTATTGAAAGTGTTAAAATTGCAAAAGGAGATATAAGTATAAATACTTTTAAAAGAATATACCTTATAGCATAGATAAACACTAGGTTAAGAAATCCAATCGAAACGATAGTTTTAATTATTCCATCTATGGAAAATACATTTGCAGAACTTCCTTCAATTTTGATTATGGAATCAGAAATATTGACTAGTCTAGAAAAACATATTTCTGTATGTAGAAATTTTTCTCCGAACATCACGTATAGCAGTTGACAAAATAGAGTTTAAATTTATAATTTGCATGCAAAGGAAAAAACTAGCGTTCATAAAAATACCTACTAATATTAATTTTAATATAAATTTAGAAGGATTTTGAGCTTCTATAATGGCAAAGCTAGAAAGTAAATGCCTAACTGAAAAGTATAAGATAAATGCAATTAAAAGAGCGTTTGCAATCATTAAAATTCCAGAATTAGAAGATGTTCCAAATATTTTTTCTAAATAAGTAGAATTTAGTATGTTAGTATCAACAAAAGCAATTTCATCTAAAGCAGAATATATAGAGCCATCAATAGATGAGAACATTGAGCCAAAAAGTTCATTTATAGTAGATAAGATAGAATTTGATGTAAAATTCAAAATAGATACCTCCTGTATGATTATTTAATTAATGTTTCAATTAAGCTGATAAGCAAATCTAAAACAAGAATAAAGGTATAAGAAATAATAGAAGTTCTTATAAGCTTTTTTCCAGTTCTAATACGTTCTTCATCTCCAAGACTAAATTTTTGCATTAAAAAACCAGAGCCAATAGCAACTGCAGCAATCGGAGTAGCGATTGCAATTATATAGCTTTTTATGTTTTCAAAAGCAGAGATAAGCTTATTAATAAGCTTTGGATAACCTGCAAAGCTTGGAAAGCCAAAAGCAATTATTATGCTTGAAGCAATAAATAATATAAATAAAGAATGATAAAAAATTTTTTTCATATGAAACAACTCCTTAAAAACCTTGAAATTACATGTCTTTGTCGATTATAAAATACGGAATTAAATCGATTTTTTTTGGTGGAAATATTGATTTTCCATTAGATAAAAACGCCAAACATGAAAACGTATCTAATTTTTGGGTAAAAAAATTTGTGTCGAAAATAAAATCTGATTGAGTGTATTGATTTAAACTTTCAGAAAAGTTAGGCTTGTCATAGCTAAAAATGCTAGAAAGAGAAGCAATATTTGGATCCCTTGAACTTTCGGATATACTTTTTGAATACTTTTTCTTTTCTTCTTTACCAAGCTGCTTTTGGGCATCTTCAATAGTGAAGATATCATCTGTTCTAAACCAAAATTTATTGATTAAATTTTGAATAATTACCTTAACAGTATAT
>JAAWCC010000165.1 GCA_022792975.1 Clostridia bacterium
AATAGTAATAGGCTTTAATGTGCCTAATATATTAAATAATACCTCTAATGAGGAGGTAGAAGAGGGGACAAAGCTTTTAATTGTTGATAGTAGTGATATATTTAGTGGCAGCTTAAATGCTCTAAACGATATGGAGCTTGGATATTCATTTGACATAACAAATGAATATTTAGACTTTGAACAAATAAAAGAAAAAATTGCTAATGAGGAAATTTCTGAAGCCCTCATAATTACAAATAAAAATGGCAAAGTAAATATGGAATATGTTGTTAAAAATTTACTTTATGTAGAAAAGGTGCCAGAAAGTTTAGTAAGTGCAATATCTAGTATATATACAAATATGCAAATATCTAAATTGAACTTGACTCAAGAACAAATTGCAGGTTTAACTCCAAATTTTGAATTT
This sequence comes from Clostridia bacterium, assembly GCA_022792975.1. Next base: position 407 of record JAAWCC010000165.1, read on the forward strand.
GAGTTTAAGCAAACAGAGGAAAAAGAAGTCCAAGGAAATCCTGTCGTAATGATGCTATTATCATTAGTTTTATTTTATGCAATATATTTCTGCGCATATCAAGTATCTAGTTCAATAACAACAGAAAAAACATCAAAGATAATAGAAACACTTGTAACCTCAACAAAACCCTCCACGATTGTATTAGGTAAAACTATCGGAATAGGTATTATAGGCTTAATGCAGATATTATTAATTATTGTTACAGCCATAATTTCAAGTAATCTATTTTTACCAGAGGGAATGCTTAGTGGTATAATTAATTTAGATAATATGACACCATATTTATTGGTTATAACAATATTATATTTCCTGCTTGGATACTTTACATATGCTTTACTATATGCTCTAACTGGATCAACAGTAAGCAAGCCAGAGGATGTACAGTCTGCAAATGGACCAGTTGCAATACTTGCAGTAATAGGCTTCTATTTAGCGTATTTTACAATGATGAACCCTACAAGTTCACTTAATGCATTTGCAGCATTATTCCCAATTTCATCACCATTTTGCATGCCACTTAGAGTAATGATGGGAGTAGCAAGCCTCACAGATGTAATTTTATCAATAGGAATATTGATAATTACAATTTTTGTAATTGCTAAGGTTTCAATAAAAATATACTCAAATGCAATATTAAATTATGGAAAATCTGGAATAAAAGATATAATGAAAATGTATAAACAAAAATAGTGCTTTAAAATAAATTTTTATAAAAAATAAATTGCTAGACAAGTAGAATAATTGTCTAGCGATTTTTTTATAAAATACTTGACAAGCACGAACAACTGTTTTATAATAACTATGGGGGTTTGAGAGTAGATGGAAAGACAAATTTTACATATTGATGTTAATAATGCCTTCTTAAGCTGGGCTGCTGTGGAAAGACTTAAAAATGGGGAGGCCTTGGATATAAGAGACATTCCAGCAGTTATTGGAGGGGATGAAACCAGGAGAGCAGGTATTGTTCTTGCAAAAAGTATGCCTGCCAAAAGATACGGAATTAAAACAGCTGAGACTATTTATTCTGCAAAGAGAAAATGCCCAGATTTAAGGATATTTCCTTCCTGCGATTATAGTGTGTATAAAGAATATTCAAACAAATTATATAATATGTTACTTGAATATACAGATAAAATCGAAAGATTTAGTATAGATGAATGCTTTATGGATATGACAGGATATCTAATGAAGGATACTTTAATTAATAAGGCCTATGAGATAAGTAAGAGAGTTAAACAGGAATTTGGCTTTACAGTAAATATAGGTGTTGCACATAACAAATTACTTGCTAAAATGGCATCAGATTTTGAAAAGCCAGACAAGGTGCATACACTTTTTGAAAATGAAATAGAAGAAAAAATGTGGAGGCTGCCAGTAGCTGAATTATTTATGCTTGGCAAAAAGACAGTTCCAAGATTAAATCTAATGCAAATAAATACAATAGGAGATTTAGCAAAAGCAGATAAAGAAATAATCATAAAAAAATTCGGAAAGCATGGGCTTATGATGTGGGAATATGCAAATGGGATAGATGAAGCAGAAGTAGTATATATAAAAGAAAAACCTAAAAGTATAGGAAACTCAATAACTCTTCCATATGATGTAAGAGAAAAAGAAAAACTAGAGGAAATATTATTAGCTCTTACAGAACAAGTAGCATATAGACTAAGAAAACAAGAAATGTTAGCAAATGTAGTAAGTGTAGAACTAAGAACCAAGGCTTTTAAAGACACATCACATCAAAAGAAATTATACACATCCGCATCCAATACAAAAGAAATTTATCAAGTTGCAAAAAAACTATTAGACGAGTTATTTATTCAAGGGATGGCAATAAGGCTAGTTGGAGTTAAAGTAGATAACCTAATAGAAAAAGACCAAAAGCAGCTTTCCTTATTTGATAGTAAAGAAAATGAAAAGCAAGACACCTTAGAAAGTACAATTGACAAATTAAAGGAAAAATATGGATACAATCTCATAACAAGAGCAGGGAGGTTAAATGCAAAAGATATAATAAACATAAGAAAAAAAGAATAAAGTCGATTTAGACTATTTTACAGTTTGATTAAAATTAGAAAAATAAAAAAGATTTAATTTCTAGACAATTTTTTCTATATATGATAAAATAATATCGAATTTTGAAATATAATAACAAACGATAATGGTAGGTGAGTAAATCTTGGCAAAAACTAGCAAAAAGAAGAAGAAAAGAAAAATAATGAAGCAAAAAATAAAAATTATATCTATTTTTGTGCTAATAATTCTTGCTATAATATTGCTATTTTGTAATGTCCAAGGAAATCAAAAACAAACCAAAGAGATGGAAACAGTTAGTCAATATATGTCATATATCAATGAAGCAAAGTATGCACAGATGTATGCTATGCTTGCAAGTACATCTAAAAAAAGTATAACGGAAGAGGAGTTTATAGAAAAGCATCAAGCAATATATGAACAGTTAGAGGCAAGTAATATTCAAACTAGCAACATGAAGGAAGAGGAGGAAAATCGGAAAGATTAAAGTTACATATACTCTAAGTATGGAGACTTTAGCTGGAAATCTGACATTTGCAAATACGATAAGGCTTACAAAGGAAGATAATGAATTCAAAATAATATGGACATCTAATACAATTTTTCCAGGACTTTCTGCAACAGATAAAATAAAAATAGATGCAACAGAAACAGAAAGAGGGAGTATATATGATAGAAATGGAAAATTACTTGCAGGAGAAGGAAAAACATCAAATATAGGCTTTGTGCCAGGAAAAATGAACAAAAATCCAGAAAAAGATATAGAAAGAGTAGCAGAGCTTCTAAAAGTCTCAGTAGATGGGATAAAGAATTTGCTGAGTGCTGATTATGTAAAAGAAGATACCTTTGTACAAATAGCAAATATATCAGAAAATGACAAATGGACAGAAAAGGAATTAATGAAAATAGCAGGAATAAGGATAAAAAATTCAGCAGGAAGAATTTACCCATATTCAGATGAAATAAGCCATTTGATAGGATATGTAAAGAAAATAGACGAGGAGACTTTAGCTTCAAACAGAGGAAAGGGATATAATTCAGAAAGCATAATAGGGGAGACAGGTCTTGAAAAGGCATATGAAGATAGACTAAGAGGAGTAAATGGTTATGAAGTTTATATAACAGATAAGGAGGGAAGAAATAAGAAGAAAACGATAATTAGTAGAGCACCTAAAAAGGGTGATGATATAAAGCTTACAATAGATATAGATATACAAAAACAAGTATATCAGCAATTTAAAAATGACGAATCAGCAACAGTAATTTTAAATCCAAAAACAGGTGAAATACTTGCAATGTGTAGTACACCTACATATGATGCAAATGCATTTATATTAGGAATGACTAACGAGAGATGGCAATCAATTATAAGTGACCAAAAAGAACCATTATTTAATAGATGTACAGGTGCATGGGTTCCAGGCTCCTCTTTAAAATCAATAATTGGTGCAATTGCGTTAACTAATAATTCAATCTCAGCAGATGAGGACTTTGGAAAAAGTGGTAAAAAATGGCAGAAGGATACTACATGGGGAACATATCATGTAACAACAGTAAAGCAATATAATGGTCCAGCAAACCTAAGAAATGGACTTGTTTACTCTGACAATATATATTTTGCAAAAGTTGCTTTAAAAATAGGGAAGGATACATTAAAAAATGAACTAAATAGACTAGGATTTAATAAGCAAATGGATTTTCCTCAGGCATTGACAATGTCGAAATTTTCAGGCTCAGATAATTTTGAAAGCGAAGTCCAACTTGCAGATACTGGATATGGACAGGGAAAAGTACTGGTAAATCCATTACATATGGCTGCTATGTATACAGCATTTGTAAATGATGGGGATATGATAAAACCATATATAGAATATAAAGAAGATACATCTAGTCCTGAATATATGCTAAAAGGTGCCTTCACAAAAGAGGCGGCAAATACAATTAAAGAAGATTTAATACAAGTAATAGAAGACGAAGGTGGAACAGCGCATAATGTTAAAATGGATAATATAACAATAGCAGGAAAAACAGGAACAGCAGAAATAAAAGAATCACAAGAGGATACGCAGGGAACAGAAATAGGTTGGTTTAATGCCTTTGTTGCAGATGAAAACAGCGAGAAACAAATCTTAATAGTATCAATGGTGGAGGATATTAAAGATAGAACAGAGGCAAAATATGTGACAACAAGAGTAAAGAGGATTTTGCAAAAGATATTATAGATAATTTTAAATATTGCAAAAGGAGGGAGAACAAGCACATGACCGTTCTCCCTTTTCTTATATTATGAAATTAACAGCATGTATTAGAATATTTTTGCTTAGCTTGGTCAAGTTTAGTTTGCTCAGCTGGACAAGTTTTGTACCAGCCCTTTTCTGACATTAAATTATATATTTTATTTTGAATATCTAAAGATACATTTAGAGCATCCTTAAAAGCAGCATGGACTTCGGCTGTTGTAGCTTCAAGAGTACCATGCATGTATAAATCGCAAACACCTTTAATGACTAATAACTCTTTTTCCATTAAATCTCTGTCCTCCATGAAAATCCTCCTTTATAATAAATTTAAAAATTTGTTATATAACTCCCCATGAGTTTTTTCAAGTTCAGCAACATAGTTTGAAAGAGTTACATCTTGAATTTGACTAGAAGTCTTTTTACTGCAAGACTTCATAAATTTTTCATGTCCCAAAGCATCTTCAACATATAATAATTCTTTACCTGTCATAAATATCACCACCTATAAACAATTATTTACCAAAAAAGAAAAAATATACAAAACTTATTACTTTACAAGAGATATTAAATATAGTATAATATACTTAATACGAAAGCACGAGAGGCTGTTTGTATGATATTTTCTACTAACTTAGTAGGGGATTAAAAGTCTCCTAACTCAAGTTTTAACATAGATGTACCATAGGAAACAAAGAGAGTGAAGGAGAGAAAATGAATCCTGAAACAAAAGAGTTGTTTAAAATCTATGCAATCTTGACTGCAATCGGTCTTCTGTTTGTTTTCGGACTGGTAATGTGCTATCTTTGGTCATTACAGTCAAGTAAGGACAAGAAAATAAGCGCAAAACTTTTCAGGAGATGTGCGCTTGTGGAGATTGCTGGAGTGATAGCAACGATTTTGCTATTGCAAAACATTAGCTAGTAACTTTAGCTATGCAGGAGGGGGAGAATGGTGGAGAAATTCGCTGTTCTCCCTCGTTATTTATAAATGTGAATATTTTGTAAATATACTTGACAGGATATTAAATATATGATAATCTAGTAATCAATACTAGGTAAAACGGAGGTCAAAATGAAAAATAGACAAAAAGAGACATTTTTTGAGTATCCCGTATTTGATAATGTAAAAGATATAATATATTTCTCAGTAAAAAAACATTCTAAAAATATAGCATTCAAGATAAAAGAAAAAAAGGAAGAAAATGTAAAATATATAGATATAACATACGAAGAATTTTTAAATCAAGTAAATAACCTTGGAACGGGTTTATTCTCATTAGGAATGGAGGGCAAAAAAATAGCTATCCTTTCTAAAAATAGGTATGAATGGGCATTAAGTTATGTATCAATATTATTAGGAGGAATGGTTGCAGTTCCTCTTGATAAAGGACTTACAGACATAGAAATAGAAAATTCGTTATTAAGAGGAAATGTTGATGCAATAATTTATGAAGATAAATACGAGCAAATTATAGAAAAAGTAAGAAAAGAACGGAAAATCTAATATAAAAAAATATATATGTATGGATAAACTTGAAGGAAAACATTATATAAAGGACATACTTGAAAAAGGAAAAGAAAAGATAGAAAATGGAGAAAAAACTTACTTAGAAAAGCAAATAGATAATAAAGCACTTGCAACATTAGTATTTACATCAGGAACTACATCAAAATCAAAAATAGTAATGCTTTCACAATATAATATTGCAAGAAACATATCAGATATGCAGTTAGTAGAAGACTTTAGAAGCACAGATGTAAATCTTGCATTTTTGCCATATCATCACACATTTGGTTCAACAGGACAGCTAATAATGCTTAGTTCAGGAGTCACAACAGCATTTCCAGATGGGCTTAGATACATTGCTCAGAATTTAAAAGAATATCAGGTTACATTCTTCGTAGGGGTACCAATTTTAATAGAAAAAATATATGAAAAAATAGAAGAACAAATAGCAAAACAGAAGAAGACAACGGTTATAAAGATAGCAAAAGTATTTACAAAAATACTTTTAAAATTTGGAATAGATATCAGAAGAAAAGTATTTAAACCAATAATAGATGGTCTTGGAGGCTTAAGATTTGTAATAAGTGGTGCAGCAGGACTTGATAAGAGAGTTGAAAAAGGATTAAACGAGCTTGGAATATTAACAGTACAAGGATACGGTCTAACAGAAACAGCACCTGTACTATGTGCGGAAAATTATAAATATAGAAAATATGGCTCAGTTGGTTTGCCAATGCCAAATGTAGAAATGAGAGTAGTAGACCAAAATAAAGAAGGAATAGGAGAACTAATAGCAAAAGCGCCAAATCTTATGCTTGGATATTACGAAGATGAAGCCGCAACAAATGAAGTTATAAAAGATGGCTGGTTTTATACTGGAGACTATGGATATATTGATAAACAAGGATATGTATATATTACAGGAAGAAAGAAAAATACAATAGTTTTAAAAAATGGAAAGAAAATATTTCCAGAGGAAATCGAAGAAAATATAAATAAGATAGACTTAGTAGAAGATTGCTTCGTATTTGGTCTTCCAAAGGAAGATGACTTAGTATTATCTGTAAAAATAAAATATAATGAGGAGGTAATTCAAAAGAAATATCCAAGCTGGAATATGGAGGAAATAAAAAAGATAATATGGGATAAAGTAAAAGAAGCAAATAAATTAGTACCAAAGTATAAATACATCAAAAATATGATATTAACAAATATGGACTTTAGTAAAACAACAACAAATAAAATAAAAAGATATGAAGAAATGAACAAAATGCACTTGAATTAAAAAATATGTTGACAAAGTAGCTAAGGGTGAGTATAATAATTATATAAGGAAAAACGCAGACTAACACGCGTTATTAATAAATAGTTAGTATGATAGAAAAAACGCAGACTAACACGCGTTGAAATATAAATGGTTAGTATGAAGAAATGGGGGCTTTCATAAGTGAAAGCTCTTTTTTTGCTATGTGGAGGTAATATATGGTAGAAAATGGAATATATACAATAAAGCAAAACTATTTTGAAAAATTTAAAAAGCAGGGCTGCAGATTTAAGGATAACAAATTAGGAAAAAGACCAGTATTTTGCTGTGTTGAAGATAAAATTATAGAGGGAATATTTTGGGCAATACCAACAAGTGAAATTACAGAAAATAAAAATATGAAAAGAATTGAAGTCTTTATAAAATCAAAAACAGCAAATATTAAGAGTTCATTTTACCATATAGGTGTAACAAATAAACCATGCGTATTTTGCATAAGCTCATGTTTTCCTGTAATAGAAAAATACATAGAAAAAGAATACATAGTAGATGGAAAACATTTAATACTAGATAATGTAGAACAAAATAATGCTATAAAAAAGAAATTAAGAAGAATACTAAATGCTGAAAGATTAAATCCGAATAGATTTGAACAAAAAATAACATTTATAAAAGAAGAACTTATCAAGGAATTAAAATTCTAGGTGGCATTTAAGAAATAAAGGCTTTTAAAAATATGGAAATTCACACAAAATTCACATAAAAGAATTGACAATTACACAAGTAAATTGTAAAATAAAATTTACGATTTTATATTGTAAGCTTTATTTGCTATTATTTATAGAAAAAGGTGATTTGATGCTAAAATTAAAGAATATAACTAAAGAATATATAGCTCGGAGACGAGAGAATCATGGCATTAAAGGGAATAAATATAGAATTTAGAGAAAGTGAATTTGTATCAATACTTGGGCAATCAGGGTGCGGGAAAACAACTCTTTTAAATATTATAGGAGGGCTTGACCAATATACAAGTGGAGATTTAATTATAAATCGGAAAATCCACAAAAGATTATAGAAATAGAGACTGGGACACATATCGTAATCATTCAATTGGATTTGTATTTCAAAATTATAATTTAATTCCACACCAAACAGTATTATCAAATGTAGAATTAGCACTAACAATATCAGGAGTTTCAAAAAGAGAAAGAAGACAAAGAGCCAAAGAAGCACTTCAAAAAGTAGGACTTCGGTGATCAAATATATAAAAAACCAAACCAAATGTCAGGAGGGCAAATGCAAAGGGTAGCAATTGCAAGAGCAATTGTGCGGTAACCCAGATATACTACTTGCAGACGAACCGACAGGGGCTTTAGATTCTGCGACATCAGTTCAAATAATGGATTTATTAAAAGAAATAGCGCAGGATAGATTGGTAATAATGGTAACACATAACCCAGAACTTGCACAAAAGTATTCAACAAGAATAGTTAGAGTATTAGATGGAAATATAATAGATGACACAGATCCATATCATGGAAAAGAAGAAAGATGGGATTATAACAGAAGAGTTAAAAAGACTTCTATGTCATTTATTACAGCATTATCGCTAAGTAAAAACAACTTAATGACAAAAAAAGGAAGGACATTTTTGACATCATTTGCAGGAAGTATCGGAATAATTGGAATAGCAGCAATAATGGCTTTATCAAATGGTGTGCAAAATTATATATCAAAAGTCGAAGAAGATACCTTGTCCTCATACCCAATATCACTAGAAGAGACAACAATAGATATGGGAGATATGATACAATCAGTAATGGGAGTTAATGAACAAGATTTAGGGACAGTACCAAAACGGAAGGATAGAGTCAAGCCCGCTTATCAATGATTTAATTAAAACTATGTCAGCACAAACAAACTCAAACAATTTAAAGGATTTTAAAAAATTCATAGATAACAAAGAATCAGAGCTTTTAGATTATGCAAATGCTGTACAATATAAATATAAATTAGATATAAATATATACAATAATAATACAAAAAATGGTTCATATGTGAAAACTTCTCCAAACCAGATAATGACAAATCTTGGGATGAGCCAAATGGAGGAAATGCATAATATGATGGGAGGAGGCATGTTTGGAACTTATGAAATATGGGAGGAAATGCTAAATAATGACATACTTCTTAAATCACAATATGATTTACTCGCAGGAAAATGGCCTAAAAAGTTTAATGAGGTAGTTCTTATTGTTGATAAAGATAATAGAATTAGCGATTATACCCTATATTCTTTAGGCTTGCTTGATCCAGATGAACTGACAGAAAAATATAAAAAGCTTATGAAGGGAGAAGAGGTTGAAGAAATAAAAAAGCAAACTTACACATATGAAGAACTACTAAAATTAAGATTTAAAGTAGTTTTAAATACAGATTATTATATTAAAGACCGGAAATATTTGGAAGGATATGTCAGAGAATGAGGAATACATGAAAAAGGTTTTAAATAGGTCAGCAGAATTAAAAGTTGTACGGAATAATTAGACAAAATGAAGAAAACGTTGGAACAGCCATGACAGGAGGAATTGGATACAAATCAAGCCTAAAAGAATTTATTATAAAAAGAGTAAATGACAGTAGAATTGCTAAAGAACAAAAGGCAAATGAGAAAGTAAATGTTTTTACAGGAATGGAGTTTAGTGACAAAAAAGAGTTTAAGTTAGAGGATTTATCACCTGAGCAAAAAGCATACATGCAAACACTTAGCCAGACGGAATTTGCGGAGCTAATGAAGGCATATTCAGAAAATAATGATGCAACCTACAAAGGAAATCTACAAAAGCTTGGAGTAGTCGATTTAGATAATCCAAGTGGAATAAATATTTATCCTGCTAATTTTGAGGCAAAAGAAAAAATCGCTCAAATTATCGAAGAATATAATCAAAAGCAAAGAGATAATGACAAAGAGGAAAATGTTATTACCTATTCAGATTTAGTTGGGGCTATGATGAATTCAGTTACATCAATTATAGATATTATAAGCTATGTGTTAATTGCATTTGTTAGTGTATCATTAGTTGTTTCATCAATAATGATAGGAATAATAACATATATATCAGTGCTAGAAAGAATAAAAGAAATTGGAATATTAAGAAGTATAGGAGCATCAAAAAGGGATATTTCCAGAGTATTTAATGCAGAGACCCTAATTGTAGGGTTGGTTGCAGGACTAATGGGTATTGGTATAACTGTCTTATTGTGTATTCCAGCAAATATAATAATAAAAAATGTAGCAAATGTATCAAATATAGCTTCACTTCCATTTGCAGGAGGAGCAATTCTTGTTGGAATAAGTGTATTTTTAACAGTAATTGCAGGATTAATTCCAGCAAAGCTTGCAGCTAAAAAAGATCCAGTTGAAGCCCTTAGAACAGAGTAATTTTAAAACACATGATATTAAAAAATAAGTTAAAAGTAGAGAAAAAGTTCATGAAGCATAAGCTTTAAGGACTTTTCTTGCTTTTTTTCATAATTTATGTTAAAATAAAAAAGTTAAAATAAATTCACATAAAAGGAGCAAAAATAATGAATGTGTTTCTTACACTAGCTTTTTTATTCTTTATAGGTAGTATTCTAGGATGGATACTAGAATTATTTTTTAGAAGAGTTATTTCTAGAGGAGAATGGATAAATCCAGGATTTTTAGTAGGTCCATATCTACCTCTATATGGATTTGGCTTGTGCGTATTTTATTTACTTGCACAGATAAATATTGATGATAGTATTATTTTGATATTGATAATGACAGCAACAGTAACAGTACTAGAATATATTGCAGGCCTTATTTTTATTAAGGGGATGGGAGTTAAACTATGGGACTACTCTAATAATTGGGGAAACGTGGACGGGCTTATTTGTCCACTTTATACACTTCTTTGGGGAATTTTAGCCATAATGTACTATTATTTAGTAAACCCATATGTGCTAGAATCTTTATCTTGGCTTGAAGACAACTTGGCATTTAGCTTTTTCATAGGCTTCTTTTTTGGAATAATTATTATTGATACTATATATAGTACAAATCTGCTAGTTAAAATTCGTAAGTTTGCAATGGAAAAAGGTTTAGTTGTAAAATATGAGGAATTCAAGTCAAGTATATTAGAGCAAGCAATGAAAAACAAAGAAAAATATTCATTTATTTTCGCAATTACAAACAATGTAAAATCAATTGAAGGACATATAAATCAATATATGAAAGAGCAACTGAAGCGAACAGATAAAATAAAAAGAACAATAAATTTATTCATCAGAGATAAAGTTAAATTAGACAAAGTAAAGCTAAAAAAAAGAGGAGAGAAGAATGAGGGCAATAGTTCAAAGGGTAAGTAGAGCAAGTGTTACAGTAGATAATAGAGTAACAGGAAAAATTAATGCTGGGCTTTTAGTTTTGATAGGAGTTACACATAATGATACAAAGGAAAATGCAGATTATTTAGTTAAAAAGATAGCGAATTTAAGAATATTTAGAGATAAAAATGACAAAATGAATTTATCAGTAAAGGATATAGAGGGAGAGATTTTAGTAGTATCACAATTTACACTTTATGCAGATACAAAAAAACGGTAATAGACCAAGCTTTACAGAGGCAGCAAATCCAGATTATGCAAATGAGCTTTATGAATATTTTATGAATGAGTGTATAAAAGAAGGAATAAACGTAGAAAAAGGTAAATTTGGGGCTCATATGGAAGTAGATCTTTTAAATGATGGTCCAGTTACAATTTTTATTGAGGTATAGGAAACGCAGGTAATTTTCAAAAATTCAAAATTACCTGCGTTTTCCATTTCAGATGCCTTCAGAAATAGCTTCTTGTGTCTATTTGTCCTCATCAAGGCTTGCAAGGGGCGTATCTTTCCTTATCCAAAAGAAGCACCTAGTGTAGCCATGACCAAGCTGAAAAGAACTATGCGGAGTTATACCAAATGTTTTAGAAATAAACCGAATAGATTTGTCCTGCAAATTGCCTGCAAGTTCAATCCGGCGGGGAGCTTTTCCTCCATTAGTAGCATTTGGCGGCTCGTTCAGCTCTCTAATTATGCGATTGATTTTGTTAACAATGTACCGCTGAGTAGACGCTCCTTTTGGACGTGCATTGAAGTCGAGTTCACGTGTTTTTTTGCTACTAGAGCGCTTAGAATGATAAGGCATAAGCATTTCTCCCTTTACATAGCTTTAAAGTTATTCCAAAGTTCCTGTTTTAATAAAGTAAGTACTCGACTTGATTAAAACAGCCTAATTATATCATATTATGTAAAATATAACAATTAAAATTAATTAAATTTTAATAAAAATATATTGGCTTTTTGAAAAAAATATCGTATAATAATATATAGATATTAAAAAGGGAGTCTAAAATATGATTGTTAGAGTTAAAGATTACAGCATTAAGAGGATAAAAGAAAAAAGAGAATTTTTATTTTATTTGATTAAAATAAAACACCATATAAAAATACAGCAGATGCTTAGTAAATATATACAACATGGTAAAACAACAGTGTATATACATTCAAGAAATGTTGCATATTATAGTTTTTTATTCGCAAGATTTTTAGAAAAAAGGCTTGGAGCAAAAATCAATTATGAAATTTTAACCGTTAGTGCTATGTTCCATGATTTCTTCCTATATGATTGGCATCAAACAGAAGGTAGACCGAAGCTACATGGCTTTAGGCATCCAAAAATTGCAAGTCAAAATGCACAAAAATTTTATGATATAAATGAAGAAGAAAAGCAAATTATAGAGTCACATATGTGGCCACTTACTCTAACAAAATTCCCAAAAGCCACAGAGGCAAAAGTAATATGCCTTATAGACAAATGCTGTAGTACAGTAGAAACATTTCAAAGAAAAGGAGCATAATAAATGAAGGATATAAGTATTTCAGAAGATATAATATATATAGGAGCAGATGACAAAGATATAGATTTATTTGAAAGCCAATATATTGTTCCAAATGGTATTTCATATAATTCATATTTAATAAAAGACGAAAAAGTAGTAATAATGGACACAATAGATAAAAGAAAAACAGAAGAGTGGATAGAAAATTTAGAAATAGCATTAGATGGAAAAAAGCCAGACTACTTAGTCATTTCTCATTTAGAGCCAGATCATGCATATAATATAGAATTTATTGCAAAAAAATATCCAGAGTTGAAGCTTATCGGAAATAGCAAAACCTTTGCATTTTTACCTCAATTTTTTGATATACCTAATTTAGAAGATAGAATTGTAACAGTAAAAGAAGGAGAAGAATTACCTTTAGGAAAGCACACCCTGCAATTTTTTATGGCTCCAATGGTACACTGGCCAGAAGTAATGGTTACATATGAAAAGCGAGAAAAAATATTATTTTCAGCAGATGGTTTTGGAAAATTTGGTGCAATTGATACAGAGGAGGATTGGGCCTGTGAAGCAAGAAGATATTATTTCAATATAGTTCGGAAAATATGGAGTGCAGGTACAAGCCTTGCTAAAAAAGGTAGCAAATCTAGATATAAAAATAATTTGTCCACTACATGGACCTATTTTGAAGGAAAATTTAAGTTATTATATAGAAAAATACGATATTTGGAGCAGTTATAAACCAGAGGTAGAGGGCATATTTATAGCATATGCATCTATTCATGGAAACACAGCAGAGGTAAGTAAGAATTTAGCAAAGATGCTAGAAGAAAGAGGGGAGAAGGTTTCTATATCAGACCTTTCAAGATGTGATATGGCAGAAGGGATTGAGGATGCATTCAAATATGATAGAATGATACTTGCAGCTTCAAGCTATGACTCAGGTGTATTTACTCCAATGGAGGAATTTTTAAATAGGTTAAAAGCAAAAAACTATCAAAATAGAAAAGTAGGAATAATTGAAAATGGAACTTGGGCACCAACAGCAGCAAGATGCATCAAGGAAGTATTAGAGCAAATGAAGGGGATAGAGATAATAGAGCCAGTTGTTACAATTAAATCTAAATTAAAAGAAGATACAAATGAAAAATTAAAGGAACTAATAAAAAATTTAAAAAGATAGGAGAGAAAAGATGAATAATTTTAGTAAAATACTATGGGGAATAGTATTAATCGCATTAGGAATTGCAATAGGGTTAAATGCACTTGATATTGTAAGTATAAACTTTTTCTTTGCAGGTTGGTGGACACTTCTTATTATCATTCCTTGTTTGATTGATTTATTTAATAGTAATGGAGATAGCAAGACAGGAGATTTAGTGCGGAATAATAATTGGTGTAGCTTTACTACTTGGAACTAGAGGAATAATCAACTTTGGTACAATTTTTAAACTAGCAGTTCCTGCTGTATTTGTTGCAATAGGTCTTTCAATGATATTTAACGAAACAATAAAAGCAAAAGTAACTAGCAAAGTAAGCGAAGGAAGAAAAAATGGACTTGAGGATATTACAGCTACATTTGCAGGTCAAAAGGTTACAAAAGAAAACGAAGAATTTAAGGGAGCAAATTTAGATGCAGTATTTGGAAGTGTATCATTAGATATAAGAAAGGCGATTATTGAAAAAGAAGCAGTTATTAAAGCAAGTGCAATATTTGGAGGAGTAGAGATATTTGTTCCGTCAGATGTAAATGTAAAGGTAAAAGGAACTCCAATATTTGGAGGAGTCAGCAATAAATCTCTTAGTTCTAAAGATAACGAAAAAGTCATATATATCGATGCCTTCTGTATGTTTGGAGGAGTTGATATAAAATGAATGGATTTCAGAAAGTAATAAAAGTATGTGCAATTTGTTTTGCAATATTTCTTATAGTAAATATTTGTGGATGGATAATATTTGGAATATCATGTTTTGTTTATATT
>JAAWCC010000166.1 GCA_022792975.1 Clostridia bacterium
ACTAACTGGTCGAGTAAATTTTTCTAAAAAAGTTTTGTAAATTATATGTGAACAAAATGTGTCCTTTTTGTGAACTTTTTACATTTTTGGCACTTTTTTGAAAGTTTTTCATAAAAAAGCGAGGGTTTTTCCAAAATCAAACGTTATAAGAGATGGGAATTTCATCAACCGAAACGGCTGAAATACAGTATTTACAAGGGTTTCGAGAGATGTTATAATCAAGAAAACGCGTTTTGAAAAAATAAAAAGATTGGAGGTGAAAAATATCAGCAGGAGGAAAAAGAAGAAAACAGGAAGATACAAACAACCACGGAAAAGACGAAACGTCCCAAGTATTCATTTATGATAACGGAAGAAAATGCTTCATAAAGACACATAAATATAAAAATGCAAGTCATATAAAAGAATACAAAAGGCTAACAGGAAAAACATATTTTAACCCTAAGACACAAAAAGAAGAACAGTACAATTATAAAGAACTACAAGTTGCAACAAAAGTATATGCAAAAGCATTTGGAGCATATATGAACCTGCTAGAAAACTTTGAGGGAAACAACACAGAAAAACTGCTAGAAAGCCGTTTTGACAGAGAAATACGAACAACAGAGGAACTAAGCAGGATATATAAAAACTTTCGCCAAAAACTAATAAGAAGATTACCACCAGTAATAATTGGTAAGTTTTGGCTATATGACGATAAATACAAACCAAAGTTACATCTGTGGATAAAATCACAGTCTGGCGAAGAATTAACAATAGACCAAACAATGCTAAGCAAAATATGGGAAGAGGGAGAAATAAAAGTAATAGAAATAACAAAAGAAAACAGAGAAGAAAAAGCAAAATACTACGAAAGAAAAAACTGTTTAATGGACTTCTACCCTCCTAAGTTACAGATTTTCGAGATGTTTCCTAAGGACAAAGTAAAGATAGTTGACAGCCAAGAAGTACAACGAGCAATAGCAGAACAGGAAATAAAAAGAAGAAAAATGAAACTTACATACGGAGATACTAAGCCATCAACAGCAACAATAAATGGCAGAAAAGAAACTTTGCAGGTAACAACATACGAAGATTTTGAACAGCAAAAAGTTAAATTGAGAAAAGAAACAAAAGCTAAGAAATATAAAAGAATAAAAAATCAAGGAGGGCTTGTCCCTTCCCTACAAAATAATAATAATAATAATAATAATATAAAAAGAGGAGGTAATCGTTATGAACGATAATAAAGTAGTTACAGGAGCAACAAAGGAAAACACAATACAAGAAGTAAAGGAGGTAAAACCACCAATGAACTTAGACCTTGACAAATTTCTAGCAGATACAGAAAAGGCAATAAAGGAAAGTGCAAGCTATAAAGAAGAACTGCCAGAAGATCCAAAAGAAAGGGCAAGATTTTTCTTGAACAAATCAAAAGAAAACGTTATGAAATCTATCACATATAATAACAAGATAGAGTGGACAGAAAGAGAAAGAAAAGTTTTTGACGAACTAAAAGAAATAGCTGTTGCACTGGTTCAAAAGACAAATGAACTGGTGGAAAATATCCCATTGCAAGAGAAAGGGTTGGAAAAAATAGAACAGCAACTTGCAGATAAACCAATCGCAGACATAAAACTTCAAACTGCTGGTGGAGATAACTTCTCAATAATAAAAGTAAGTACAGGAAAGATAATAGCAACAGGAAATGCAGAAGTAATAAAAGGAGTTCTAAACGGACTATACATAGCACAACAGGGATAAGAAATATAAAAAGTACAGGAGGGCAAAACTCCTCCTGTGCATAAATAAATAATAAAGGAGGACAAAACAATGTCAAAATCTAAAAAAGTAAATAAACAAGAAATAAAGAGAGTAAAAGAAAATAAGGAGGAAAAGAAAATGAAAAATAATAAGATTGAAAAAATAGAAAGTACAGGAAAAGCAAATATAATACCAGAGAACATAACAAAAGATAAAGGAATAGTACATTTGAAAGAAGAACAAAAAGAAAGCAACTATACAGAAATGATAAAACAAAGTAACAGGATACTAAGTCAAAGACTTGAAGAACAAATACTAATATCAGGAAAATTAAGAAACGATTTATATAAAACTGAATTTGAAGTTCTAAAACTAGAAAGAGAACGTGAAGAGTGGAAAAGTATAGCAGAAAATAGTAACAAGGATCCAAAAGAAATAGAAGAAAACTGGAATTTAATTCAAACAACAATAAAAGCCATACCTAACAGTTGCGTAGAAGTAATAAGACTTGATACAGACCTATGCAGAATAAAAGTAAAAGCAACACCATTTGTACTTGAAGTAACAATACAAGTAGCATTAAAGATAATACAAGAAATGTTTGGAGCAGATACAATAACAGAGGAAGAAAAGAAAATACTAGAGGAATACAGAGAACTTAAAGAAGAACAAAAACAAGGACTTGAAGAAATGAACGCAACACTAAAGAAATAATAAGTTAAAAAGGCGAGGGAGATTCTAAACCTCCCTCCCATTAAAAAATAAAAGAAAAGAGGTAAAGTAAAATGAAAAAAGAAGAACAAAATAGAGAATATGTAGATAGAATAGACCTAAAATCTGAACTAGGAGAAATAATATATAATTATAAAAAGAAACACAGAGAAAATACAAAGCTACTAATAGAGCGAAGAAAGAGAACAAAAAATTTATGGCAATTAGTGGAAGTAGATACTAATAATATTTTGTGGAAAGGAAATGAAAAAGCTATGCTAGGAGGTATAGCAAAACTTTATTTGATAGATGTAGAAAGAAGGATAACACACATAATAAAGACTATAGACACAAATAGAAATGAAAATATAGAAATATCAGTCGAAAAAGAAGAATAAAACAATAATAATAAAATCTAAGAGGGCAAGACAAAAAAGATAAAATAAATAACAAAAAATCATATACAAGAACAATGTTTTGGTATATACTATATATAGGAAGTGCTAGAAACAAGCAACTTTCAAAGAATAAAGGCAACAAGTTTTGCCCTCTGGAATAGGAGGAATAAGAAATGATAGATACAGCAATAATGACAAAACAAAGGACAAATACAGAGCAAAGAAGAATAAATATGACAGTTACAGAAACTGCTAGAGTGCTAGGAAAATCAGAGCAATACGTTCGTGTAGTTTGCCAAAGAGGACTTGTAAGCTGGGGGAATGCAGTAATACTAACAGGAAACAAATATACATACTTCATTTCTGCCCCACTCTTATATAAATCAATAGGCGAGCCACTTCCAAATAAATATAAAACGACAGAAGAACTACAAGGCGAAAATAGATACACAGTTATAACAGAACCAGTAAGTAACCTAAGTTGGAACTGGAGGGGATAAAAAGTGAGAATGCCTAACGGATACGGAGGAGTAAGTAAGCTGTCAGGAAACAGACGAAAACCATTTGTCGCTAGAATAACAGACACATACACAGACGAACGGAGTTCAAATCTACAAGGTGCTAGGATACTTTGCAACAAGAGAAGAAGCACTTGAAGAACTAGCAAAGCACAATAAGACAAAATACAACGTAGACCAAAGACACCAAACTTTCGAACAGGTATATACTTCGTGGGCAGAAATCCACTATAAAGATATAACAGACGGAACTGTAAGAGGATACAAGACAGCCTACAAGCACTGTAAGAACCTGTATAAAATCAAATTTTGCGACATAAGAGCAGTACATCTGCAAAGAGTAATAGACGAGGACTGCAAGACATACAGCATAAAGAAACAAGTAAGAGTTCTCATAAACTGCCTATATAAATACGCATACGACAACGACATAGCAGAGAAACTATATAACAAGAGCATAAACATAGGCAAAGAAACGACAGTACACGAAAAGAAGATTTTTACAGACGAAGAAATCAAAGAAAAGTTGTGGAAGAACGTGGATAAAATAGACGGACTTGATACAATACTCATACTAAACTACACAGGACTAAGGGTTTCGGAGTTTTTAGAGATAGAAACAGAGAACGTCCACCTTGACGAAAGATATATGGTACGGACGGAAAGAAAACTAAAGCAGGAAAACGGCAGAGTTATCCCAATACATACAGCCATTTTGCCATACATAAAGAAAAGATACAACAAGGACAATAAATATCTAATGACAATAGATGGTAAGCCAGTAAAATACTATGAATATAAAGCCTACATCTTCGAGCCAATTCTTCAACAGCTAGATATAACAGGGATAACCCCCCACTGCACAAGACATACATTTTCAACAAAGATAGATGAGGTAGAAAAATACGATAAGTTAGGCATTAAGAGAATACTACGGACACGCAACGCAAGACATAACTGCACGCTATACAAGGAGCAATATAGAAACCTTGCGTAACATAATAGACAAGCTAGACTGGTAAGGAGGAGCAAGAACAATGAGAGATACAGACATAGACATAGCAGAACTAATCATAAATAAAATGCCCCAAGATACAGAACTGCAACAAAGAATAAGAACATACATACAGGCACACAAGAGCAACTGCAATGAATATCTATACAGTAAATACAGCAGAGAAACAACGTTTTTCAATACAATACTAAAATCACTACAAGTAGACTTAGGAGCAGAAGTTGCAAGAGTGCTAACAGATAAAGGAATAATATAAGAGAAGAAACAAGTTGAAACACCCTATACATAAATAAATAAGTATAAGCTGTTTCGGCTTGTTTTAAGTTGAAACACCCTTACATACATAAGAAAAATAAAAGCAGGAAGAATACAGATGCCTACATTTTTCTATAAAAAGTAATAACGAAGTAGCAGAAACCAAAATAAGCGTTTTTAAGGAATAGAAGTATAAAACTATACCCAAAAGAAAAATAAAACGCCTGTAAACGTTTCTGGATAGAATGAGAAGTAAACAGAAGAAAATCTAAGGTAAATACAGAGTAGCCTTGCTATTCTTGCTCGATAATCTCGCAAGAATTTTGACTGACAAGCAGTCAAAACGCAAGATTTAAGAGAGTTTTTGAGGATAAGGAGTCGCTAAGGGGCTAATGCCCCACGCTCCATAAGGTAAGATAATATAAGATAATAAATAATAAGTTTTTAAGAATAATAAGTTGTAAAATAATCAAAAATGGGATAAAATGATAAAGGAGAAAAAATCTCTAAGAACTGCTAAAATCAAGAGAAAACAAGGGCGAAAGAAACACATAAGCGACAAAAACAGGCTGAAACCTCTTGATTTCAATGAGCATAATAATATATAATATAATAAAATTTATAAAGATAGAATAAGTTTAAAATAAAATTGATGTTTTGTGTCATAGTAGTATAAAAATACATGGAAGTAAGAGCTTTATGTGGATTTGTTTTAGAATAAAAGATAATTATCATGATGTAGATTATATATTTTGTACACATTCATATTATGACCTTAATGGAATTGGATGCTACATATGCATATAATAAAAATAGGAAGTTTTACCTCAAGGAGAAAATCGGTGCGGATATATTCCAATTTTAGAAGGAGAAAAGTTAGAAAGCTTGTAAAAGATAAATGGGTTAGAGTTTTTATTAAATAGTTAGGAGTGTGAAGGAAATGGATAATAGACCAATTGGAGTATTTGATTCAGGTGTTCGGAGGGCTTACTGTTTTATCAAGGATAAGTGAAAGCTTGCCTAATGAAGATTTGATTTATTTAGGAGATACTTTGAATTTTCCATATCGGTCCTAAGACAAAGGAGAAAATAGTGAAGCTGGCAATAGAGAATACAACATTTTTAGCTTCAAAAGGTGCAAAGGTAGTGGTAATTGCTTGTGGTACAGCTACTAGCCAAGCTATTGAGGAGCTTAAATCGAGATTTAATATTCCTATTTTTGGTATAATTGAGCCAAGTGTATTATATATAGATCCACTTGAATTAGATGAAATTGGTGTTATTGCAACTGAAGGAACAATAAGAAGTGGAGCTTGGGAGAGAGCAATAAAAGTTAGAAATCCAAATTGTTTAGTTATAAATAAGGCATGTCCTATGCTTGCAGCTGTTGCAGAAGAGGGAAAGGCTAAGAGTTTAGAAGGCAGAAGGGCTATTAAAGAGTATATGAAAATTTTTAAGGAGAGACATACTAAAAATATTATATTAGGATGTACTCATTATCCAATTTACGAAGCAATTATTAAAGAGGAATTGGGGTATGAGGTTAATTTGATAAATACTGGAACAGCAGTGTCTAAATATTTGAAGGAATATCTTATACAGAATAATCAAGAAAATAAGGTGGGAGGAAGTCAGAAAATATTTTTAAGTCAATATTCAGAGGAATTTATAAGCATAGCTAAAACTATTTTAAATCAAGAAATAGAAATATTTGAGGTAAGTGAATAATGAGACAAAAATTGGAAAAAATATTAATAAAAGAAAGCTTTTGTGCTTAGACAAATTTTGACAAATGTCTTGCACTTTTTATTGCTTTATGATATATTATCATAAATAGGAGAGAATATGTCAAACGGAGAGAATGTTAATAATATAAGCATGAATATAAAGATACAAGAAAGTAATAGTGTAAATATATATAAGATTTGTAAAAGGGCTATGGATATTCTTATTGCAATAATCGGAGTGATTGTACTTTGCCCAATTGTTATAGTAGTTTTTATTGCAAATAAAATTGAGGGAGATAAAGGACCTATATTTTTCATGCAAAAAAGAATTGGTGAGAATGGAAGGCTTTTTAGGTTATATAAGTTTAGGACAATGGTTGTTGATGCTGATAAAATTTTGATGAAGAAGCTCAAAAATGATAAGGAATTTAGAGAGAAATATTTGAATTATAGAAAAGTTGAAAATGATGAGAGAATTACTAAGGTTGGTAGCTTTTTGAGAAAGACAAGCTTAGATGAATTCCCTCAATTTATTAATGTACTAAAAGGAGAAATGAGTTTTGTTGGTCCTAGACCATATCTTAATAGAGAAAAGAAGGATATGGGGGAGTATTATAACTATATTATTAAATGCAAACCTGGAATTACTGGACTTTGGCAGGTTTCTGGAAGAAGCCAGAATACTTTTAAAGAAAGGCTAAAACTTGATTTGGAGTATTATAATAATAGGGGATTATGGTATGATATAAAGATAATTTTTAAAACTGTACTTTCTGTGTTTAAAAAGGAAGGAGCAATGTAGTTAGAATATGACTCACACTTAAATAGTGTGAGTTTTTTGTTCTTCTACAAGTCGGGTTATTGTAAATAATATATTTATATTGGATAAAAATATTGACAAGATTATAATTGAATAATATAATTATAATGAAATTAGATATATAACATTTCATTTTGTATCTATTATGAGTGCAGACTATGCAAAATGTTTTTTTAATTAAATTAGTTAAAGATATAATTTAAAAAGATTTGAATGTAAATATATAAATATATTATTTGATTTCAAAAGAACAATATAAGTAATTTAGAATGTAGTCTAAATATTATAAAAGAAAGGGGGCGATAAAATGCGTCTGAAGTTGGATTTTGAACTCGAGAAGCCAGAATTAGATATAGATTATAGAAGATGTTTAATTAGTTTCATAAAACACAGTATTCAAGAATATGATCAAAATTTATTTGAAGATTTATATGAAAAAGGCAAAACAAAGAAGAAGACTTATACTTACTCAACAATACTAAATCATCCAAAATTTGAAGAAAATAATATTGAACTTGGCGGAACAGGATTTTATATAATATTTAGCGGGTATAATTATGCATATTTGCTTCATTTATATAATGCCTTCCTAAAGCAGAAACATAAAGTATTTCATTTGAATCAAAATTCTATGAAATTAACTAAAGTAACAGTACTTAGGGAGAATAATATAAGCACAAATAGTATAAATATAAAGATGTCTTCTCCTATCTGTGTTAGAAATCACGATAGAGAAACTAAAAAAGATATGTATTATTCTTTTGAGAAGGAAGAAGAGTTCAATAAGTATATAAGAATAAATATTTTAGAACAAATGAAAGAAGAAGGGTTAGATAGTAGCTTGTTAGAAGGATTTAGTATTGAACCTATAAATGCTAGAAAAGCTATTGTTAAGGTATATGAGTACAGCATAGAGTGTTCGATTGGTACATTTATATTAACAGGAAATACAGAGCTTTTAAATTATTTATATAAAAGTGGAATTGGAACAAAGAAAGGATGTCGGGTTCCGGACTATTTGATGTAATTTAGGGAAAGGAGGAAAGATGGATAAGATAGAGATAAGACTTAATAACTTTTTATTCAACAGTGGAGTACTAGGATTTTACAAGATAATTGAAAATGTAGGAAAGACAGAATTAATAGAAGAAATCCGGAAATATGCTCGAGGTAGATACAAAAGTATTCGAGGGCTTTGAGAGAGATTATATTAAAACAATGTTAGATATTTTTGGAAAGGATACTAGATGGTTTAGTATAACAGAAAAAAAGGAAAGAATAGAAAACCTTAATCTAACTGATGAAAAAGAATTAAAGGAGCTAGAAGAATTTTATAAATTCTTGAAAAAATCTTTGGAAAGTGCTAGTTATAAAGCTGGATTTGAAATTGCAAAGAGTAAAGATGATGAAAATCCATATGAATATATTGAACAGATTAAGTCAGTCAAGACAAATGATTCAATGAAGAAAAACTCAATAAAGATAATTGATTATTTGAAGAAGCATAAAGAGATATATTGCATGAAGGATATAATGTATAACAAAATTAACATGTTTTGGGAAAACGTTGCTTTTTTAAATAGAAATGCAAATACGAAGGATATAGAAGAAGAATATAAAAAAACATTTGTAGTACCTGTATTAGAATATCTAAAAAATAGTAAAAAGAGTGACTATAATTGCATTGAGTGTTCAAATATGGTAAGCAAGAGTGAGGCTACATCTATGAGCTGGCTTAAAGATGTTGGTGTAGATATAAACAGAAAAAAATCAGGCTTTTGGAATTTCGTGGAAGATACATTTTTATGTCCAGTATGTAGTTTAATATATTCATGTGCTCCTCTTGGGTTTTACATATTGGGAAGAGAAAGCATATTTATTAATCAGAACAACAATATGAAAATGTTAAGAAAGGAAAATGCCCAAATTGAGCCACATTTAAAAAATCAAGAAAATAATATAGAACACAGTATTTTCTTAATTATGATTGAACAGTTTAAAGAGTTATCAATGGGGAAAATTGCAGATAACGAAATCCATAATATACAAGTTATAAAAAGAACAACAGTTGGAGATAAAATTGCATATGAATTTACTACAATATCTAAAGAGAAACTTAGGATTTTTAAAGAGAATATTAATAGCTTCGAAAAAATATTAGGAAAAAAAATATATATAAATGACGATTACATAAATATTTATGAACAAGTTATGAGTAACTTTTTAAATAACAGAAATCAGTATGAGCTTTTGTATATTTTAACTAATGCAGAAGTAAATAATTCAATTAATACAAGTTACAAAAGATATATACTAGATATACAAATAAATAGCATGGGAGGTTTAAAGATGGAGGAAAAAAAGGAAATTTCCACACTTGAAGAAAAGATACTATGGGCTGGAAGAGAACTAAAAAAGAAGCATCTTAATAGAGAAAATGCAAATAAGCTTAGGGCATACGTGTTACAGCTTACAAACAGTTTAAGAACAAATAATCCAGAACTTTTTATGGATATAGTTACAAGAATGTATGGAGGCTTAAGTGAAGACATACCATATGCAAATGCTTTTGCAAAAATGCTAACAGATAGTAAATATTTTAGATGTTTAGGATATGCATATGTAATAGGATTAGAGGCATATGTTGGAGATAATGATAAGGAGGGAAATAGAAATGAAGAATAAAGGATTAACAATTACATTAATTATAGATGCAAACAGTGCAAATTATGGAGAAGGTTTTGGTAATATAACAACGCTTAAAAAATTAACGAGAGGAGATGGAAATTCATATTCATATATTTCAAGACAAGCTTTAAGATATAATATAGTAGAACAATTAGGATATGACAATACTCCTGTAAAAGAGAATGGAAAGGGAAGTAAGAAGGTGGTTCAGTTTGACCCAAATGCTACAATTGCAGATTATCCTGAGATTGACTTGTTTGGATATATGAAGACGAGAGAGGGAGGAGCAGATACGCGTAATGCAGTTGTGAGATTGAGTAATGCTATTTCATTAGAAGAATATAATAGTGATTTAGATTATTTAACAAATGCAGGATTGGCTAAAAGAGGTGGACTAGGTAACTCTATTGCACAAAGTGAAATACATAAATCTCTATATTCATATACAGTAACAATTGATTTAGACAAAATAGGAGTAGATGGAGAAATAGATTTGCCAGAAGAAGTAAAGAAGAAAAGAGTAAAGGAATTATTGAAAACAATAGAATTCTTATATAGAGATATTAAAGGAAGAAGAGAAAATTTGTCTCCAATATTTGTTATCGGAGGAATTTATAATAGGAAAAACCCATATTTTGAAAATAGGATTGAATTAGATAAAACTATGCTTAAAACAAGTATTATTACGGAAATTTTAAATTCAGATGAGGATATAAAGAATAATACGATGGTTGGGTATTTAGAGGGCAGTTTATCTAATAATGACATGATAAAAGAGGAGCTAAAGCCTATTAAAATACATGAATTCTTTGAAAAGCTAATTAATAAAATCGAGGAGGAATGTTAGATAAATGAAAGCAATTAAACTGATTGCAAGACAGACACTAGCATCATATAGAAAACCAAGTAGTATGCAAATCAAAGAGACTTTCCCGCTTCCGCCATATTCTACAGTGATAGGTATGATACACATGGCATGTGGATTTAAAGAGTATGTAGATATGAATATAAGTGTACAAGGTGAATATTATTCAAAAGTCAATGAGATTTATACAAGATATGAATTTAAATCTGGGTTTTATGAAAAAGGAAGACATTCTATCATGGTTACAGATAATGTTACTGGTAGAAATACAGGTCTTACTCAAGGTCCTGCCAATATTGAATTACTTTATGATGTTAAGCTTGTGATACATGTTGCTCCAAAAGATGAGGAATATTTAAAGATAATATATGATGGATTAAGAAATCCAAAGGAGTATTTATCTTTAGGAAGATGGGAAGACTTAATAGATATAATTAAAATAGAGTTAGTAGATGTCGAAAAAGAAAAATTAGAGGAAGGATATGAACTAAAATATGACGCATATGTTCCAAAAGGAACTTTAGAGGAAACAGATGGGCAATCAATTGCAACTGTATATAAAATAAATAAAAAGTATAGCATACATCCTAAAACTAAAATTAGAAAATGGGATGAGGTTGTATATGTGGAGCATATGAGCAAGAAATCTGAGATATTTGCAGGAACTGAAGTTCTCAGTGATGGTACAGATTTAGTATTTTTAGCATAGTTCTATATGGGAGGATATATGGAGAATGAATATTTGGCAAAAACAGGAGATAAAAAGACAATAAAGGAGCATACTGAGGATTTGCTTAGACAATATAATATTCTGAAGACCATATATCCTCACATTTTATGTGAGGATGAGTGGGAAATTTTAGAATATGCAATAAAATTTCATGATTTAGGTAAGATTAATTCAAAGTTTCAAAATAAATTATACAAGGCTTTAAAATATGAGGAAAGAATAGAAGAATATAATTCTAGCGCAGAAGAAGTGCCTCATAATTTTTTAAGCCCGTTTTTTATAGATGGGCTAGAATTTGAAAAATTATATAAAAAGCCGAATACGGATGCTTTAGTGTCCGCTGTATATTACCATCATGATAGGGAGTATTTTGAATATGATAAGGCTGAGGTTAAAGAAGAATTAAACAAACAGATACAAGGGATTGGTGATTTCTATGGATTAGAGAAGCTGGCTGCAAGACAACGATTTAGTAAGTATCTTTTAAGTACAAAGGGAGAAGCAATAAAAGATAGAAAGTATATTATGATAAAGGGGCTTTTAAACAAATTAGATTATGTTGCTAGTTTGGATAAAAATGGAGTAGATGTAGAAGAAACAGTTAAGGATAATGGTAAAAGTGTCGCAGATAATATTAGAGAATTGGTAGAGAAAAATTTTAATGGAGAATATAGAGAAGTACAAGCTTATATGAAGGAAAGAGAAAATGAGAATATTATAGTTGTATCACCATGTGGAAGTGGAAAGACGGAGGCTGCACTTTTATGGATAGGAGGTAAGAAGGCCTTTTATACTTTGCCATTAAAGGTTTCAATTAATGCAATTTATGAGAGAGTACATGATAAAATAGGATATAGAAAAGCCTTACTTTTACATTCTGATGCTTTCCAATATTATTCAGATAGCTCTCGAGAAGAAGCAAATATAAATGCGTATAGTAGGGCAAAAAGGCTAAGTTCACCATTAATCATAACTACTGTTGACCAAATATTTAAAATAGTATTTAGATATAATGGATATGAAGAAATTTTAGCGACTCTTAGTTATTCAAAGGTGGTAATTGATGAAATTCAAATGTATTCACCAGATATGATAGCATATATCTTAATTGGATTAAAAATGATAACAGATATAGGAGGAAAGTTTGCAATAATGACAGCAACCTTCCCACCAATATTATATGACTTTTTGGATTATTTAAAAGTTCCATATGTTAGGCAAAGTAGATACTTTAAGCCTAATATAGAAAAAAGACATAAATTAGAAGTAATCAGAGATTCAGATATAGATATGGATAAAGTACGAGAACTTGGAAGTAAACAGAAGGTTTTAGTTATTGTTAATACAATTAAGAAGGCGCAGGATTTATATGAGAATTTAAGAGGAGAAAATGTTTTTTTGTTACATAGTCATTATATAAAAAATCACAGAAAAGCATTAGAAGGAAGCATTTTGGAGTTCACAAATAGAGATATTAATGCAGAAGCTGGCATTTGGATATCTACACAGATAGTTGAGGCAAGCTTAGATATTGACTTTGATGTTTTGCTTACAGAAATGAGCTCACTTGATAGCATTTTTCAAAGAATGGGAAGAGTATTTAGAAGTAGAGAGTATATTGGAGAGCTACCTAATATATATGTGTATGATAATAAAAATGGTGTGCCTCATATAATTAATCGTGACATATATGATTTTTCTATTAATGAACTTAGTAAATATAGTGGAATGGAAATCTCTGAAGAACTTAAACAGAAAATGATTGAAAGGGTTTTTGATAAGAAAGAGAATAGAAAACTAGAGGATTCGAAATATTATAATGAAATAAAAGATAATATTAGAGTTTTCAAAGATATAAATCCATATGAAATGGAAAAGTCTGAGGTAAGGACTGCTTTTAGAAAGATAAATAGTATAAGTCTAATGCCAGATAATATATATGAAGCTTTATCTAATACTAGGCAAATTGATGAATGGGAAAGTATACTAAAAGATGCAAATTGTTCAAATGCTGAAAAGTTGGAGGTAAAGAATACAATCAATGAATATGTTATAAATGTTACAAATGGGATGTGGCTTGAACATGATAATCAAGAACTATTTTTTAAAGGAAGTAATGTTTTTAGAACTAGATATATTTATGAATTTAATCAAGATAGACTTGAAGGGAGAGGATTAATTATGAAGGTTGAGGAAGAAAACAATGTGTTATGATTATCAAGATAAGTTTCAAAATATAACAGGAATGATGATATATTATTATTTTTTGTGTACAAAAAAACTATGGTATTTTATGAATGAACTTAGTATGGAGCAAAATAGTGAACTCGTAAGTATTGGGAAAATATTAGATGAAACAAGCTATGAAAGAGAGAAGAAGAATGTTTTGATTGATGGAACTATTAATGTAGATTTTATTGATAATGGAATGGTTTTACATGAAGTGAAGAAGACTAAAGCAATAGAGGAAGCGGGAATCTGGCAGATTAAGTATTATATGTACTATTTGGATAGCAAGGGAGTCAATAATATTACTGCTGAGATAGATTATCCGCTTTTGAGGGAGAAGAAAGAGGTGTTTTTAGAGGAAGAAGACAGAAATACTATTGATAACGCTATTCAAAATATACGTGAGATAATAAAAAGTGAGAAACCACCTATGATAAATCAGGATAGAAAATGCAAGAAATGTTCTTATTTTGATTTATGTTATGTGTAGAAGGGAGAGCAAATGAAGCAATCATATTATTTATATAAAAGTGGTAGAATTCAGAGAAAAGATAATACAGTTGAGATTGTATATGCAGATGGAACTAAAAGGAGTATTCCAATTGAGAGAATTGATGATATTTATGTAATGAACGAATTTGATTTTAATACAAAGTTAATTAATTATTTATCTCAATTTGGGATTAATGTACATTTTTTTAATTATTATGGCTTCTATACTGGTACTTATTATCCAAAGGAGAGCTTAGTTTCAGGAAAACTATTAATAAAGCAAGTAGAACATTATACAGACTCGGAAAAGAGAATAGAAATCGCTAAGGCTTTTATAGAAGCAGCATCCTATAATATTTATAGAAACTTGAATTATTATAATAATAGGGGAAAAAACGTAAATGAGTATATGAAGGAAATAGAATTTTTTAGAAATCGGGATAGGATTGTGCAAGGATGTACAAGAATTAATGGGAATTGAAGGTAATATTAGAAAGGTTTATTATGACGCTTGGAGGGAGATAATGAATCAAGATTTTGAGTTTGAAAAGAGAATAAAGAATCCACCAGACAATGCAATTAATTCGATAATCTCATATGTAAATACAATAATTTATACAAGAGTTTTAAGTGAGATATATAAGACTCAATTAAATCCAACGATAAGTTATTTACACGAACCTTCTGAAAGAAGATTTTCGCTTTGCCTTGATATTGCAGAGATATTTAAACCAATAATAGGTGATAGATTGATATTTGCAATGATTAATAAAAAACAGATAACTAAAAACGATTTTGAAAAAAATTTGAACTTTTTATATATTAAAGAAAATACGAGAAAAGAAGTTACAAAAGAGATTGATGCTAGACTACAAACTAAGATAATGCACAAAAAGTTAGGAAGAGAAGTAAGCTATGAATACTTGATTAGACTTGAAGTTTATAAACTTATAAAGCATCTTATAGAGGGAATACTATATGAAGGGTTTAAAATGTGGTGGTGATATGTATGTTATTTTAGTCTATGATATTAATTTAGAAGAAGGAGATGGACAACGAGTACTCAGAAATGTACATAAAATTTGTAAAAAATATTTGGTACATATTCAGAATTCAGTTTTTGAAGGAGAACTTTTGGAATCGCAAGAGTTAAAAATGAAAAAAGAGTTGGATAAGTATATAAGAGGAGATAAGGATAGCGTAATTTTGTTTAAGAGTAGG
>JAAWCC010000167.1 GCA_022792975.1 Clostridia bacterium
GTCTGAATCAACTTGCAACTTGCAGGTTTCTTCAAAGAAAAAAAGAATTTTTGAAACTGCTCTAGCGGACTGCTATCTCCTCATTAAAGGGGAGTACCTCCTGCTCACCCAAGCACCAACGCCTTATTACTCCATCGATGTCATCAAACATCCAAGTGCTACCCGAAGCGCCATAGACCTCGAATGCTGGCTCTGCCAAACCACCAAAATCGATAGTTTGCCATTCAGCATAACGATCCTTTATGACGGTTTCTCCGTTTTGAAGCTCGAGTCTTCGATCCGGAGTAAGCACAAGGGTGTAGGTCTCAGAGAGCCTCCATATGCTGCTGCCGTCATCAAGAACTTCTTTTGGGTCGTTTTCCTTGATGTAGCTACGGAGCTGATCATAGGCCTCATTGGAGAGATCATAGGAGCCTTGCTCACAAAGAGAATTGACAATGATGTCAATTACCTCCTCGGGAGTCACAGTAGATTCTGCGTGGCTAGCCTTGTTCGCAGCTAGGCATGTAAGCGTAAGGCTTGTGACGAAAAGCAGGATGAGTACGCACACGAGCAAGTTTCTTCTTTTTTTCATTTTTTGTTCCTCCTAATAAAAAGGGCTGAAGGGTACATTTATGTAATCGAGTAAAACCGCCTAGTAGTTTTACTCGTTGTGCAAAGAAACATATTATCAACGTACGATAATTTTAGATTATACAACTGTTAAACTAAACTGTCAATAAAAATAATAAAGATTTAATTTTTTCTTGAAAAATTTGTCGATTTAGTGTAATATAAGTAAAAAGGAGAAGTTAGATATGTACTATGTATATATGCTAAGATGTATGGATAATTCAATTTATACAGGTATTACTACTGATATAGAACGTAGAATGCAGGAGCATTTTAGCAAAGATAAAAAGTGTGCTAAATATACAAGTAGGCATACTGCTAAAAAATTGGAATGTGTATGGAGGACAGAAAATAGAGTTCTTGCTTCGAAATTAGAATATCATATTAAAACTTTGAATAAAAGGCAAAAAGAAGCTTTGATTGTGGAAAACAACCTAGGTTTAATTTTAAAAGAAAAAATTGATGTAGATATGTATGTGCTTGAAGAAGATATAAAAATAGAGGAGAGAGGGATTTAAGGCGTGGAGAGGTATAAGGAAATTGAAAGAACAATTATTACAAATTATCGTAAAAAGATTTGGAATAGATTTGTAAAGGGCGTAAAAGAGTTTAAAATGATAAAGGATGGAGATAAAATTGCAGTTTGTATGTCTGGTGGTAAAGATTCAATGCTGCTTGCAAAATGCTTGCAAGAGCTTCAAAGACATGGAGAAATGGATTTTGAACTTGTTTTTTTATGCATGAATCCCGGATATAACGCTGAAAATAAACAAAAAATTATAAATAATGCTGAAATATTAAATATACCATTAACTATGTTTGAAACAGATATATTTGATAGAGTAGCAAATATTGAAAATCATCCTTGCTATATTTGTGCAAGAATGAGAAGGGGATATTTGTATAATCATGCAAGAGCTTTAGGCTGCAACAAAATAGCACTGGGACATCATTTTGATGATGTAATTGAAACAATAGTAATGGGAATGCTCTATGGTGCACAAATGCAAACAATGATGCCAAAACTTCACAGCAGTTTTCATGAAGGGATGGAGCTTATCAGACCTCTTTATTATGTAAAAGAAGCAGATATTATATCATGGCAAAATAAGAATGAATTAGAGTTTATTAAATGTGCCTGCAAAATAACCACAAAAAATTCCTGTGAGGATGAGGAGGGCTCAAAGAGACAAGAGGTAAAGAAGCTAATAAGTGAGTTTAGAAAAAAGAATAAATATATAGATACAAATATATTTAGAAGTGCACAAAATGTAAATTTAGATACAATTATTTCATATAGAAGAGGAGAAAAGTTTTATAGTTTTTTGGATGATTATGAAGAAAGATATTAAATAAATATGAAAAATCATATATATAAAACCTAAAGTAATGCAATGTTTTTAAGCTATATAGTGTTTGGAGACTTAAGAAGTAATATATGTTTATTACTTCTTAAGTCTCCAAAATTATATAAAAAATTAAATCCATTCACCATATTTTTTAATATACAGCCTTTTAGCAAATATAGCAACAACACAATATAAAGCTGTTACATAGAATATAAGCACAATATATTTTGCAGCAATTGGTACAAGACCAATTAAGCCTCCGAAGAGCTGTAAATGGCATAGCTATTCCAGCTATAATTAAACAAATTGAAGAAATATATACTGCTTTATGTGCATTGCTTTGTATAAAGGGCAATTTTGAGGTTCTTATTATATGCATGCCTACAAGGTTTGAGGTTATGCTGTAACTAAACCATATTGTTTGAAAAGCTCCGAGCATCTTGAACCTTAAATATAAACCACAAAGAGGCAAATACGATTAAGTCAAAGGCTGAACTTAAAGGTCCCATAAAGAATATGAAGTGCTTTAAACTATCAATTGATAGTCTTTTTGGATGGGTTAAGGCTTCTTTATCTACATTATCAAAGGGTAAGGTCATTTGACCAAAATCATATAAAAGTCCCTCCATTAATAATTGGATAGGTGTTTCTGGCAGGAAGGGGAGAAGTGCACTTGCAATTACAACAGACATAACTTCTCCGAAGTTAAAGCTTGTTGCTAGTTTGATATACTTCATTAGATTTACAAATGTGCGTCTGCCTTCAGTTACTCCATCTAGTAATACATTTAAGTCTTTTTCTAGTAAGATTATATCTGCAGATTCTTTTGCAATGTCAACGGCTGTATCAACAGATATTCCAACGTCTGAGTTTGTAAGAGAAGGACTATCATTTATTCCGATCACCCATATATCCGAACTACATTTCCGAGCTTCTTTTAGTAATCTTACTATTCTAGCTTTTTGAATTGGAGATAATTTGACGAAGATATTTGTTCTTTTCAAAAGCCTTGTTATTGCTATATCTGATAGCTCATCTATTTTACTTCCTGTTATAATATTTTTTGAATTTATACCAACTTTATTGCACACAGATTTAGTCACTTCCAGATTATCACCTGTTAGGACTATTACACGGATACCAGCATTATTTAGTCTTTCTATTGATTGCTTTGCACTTTCTTTTGGTGGATCTAAGAAGCCTATAAAGCCAAGTAATGTCATATCTTTTTCATCAGAAACGGAAAATCCAGCTTGTTTTTCTGGGTTTGTCTTTTGACATACAGCAACAACTCTTAGACCATCTTCATTTAGAGATTTACTTATTTTTCTTATATTCTCTTTTATTTCTTTAGTAATATTTGAAGCTTCACCTTTATATTCCACTTTTGTACAAATACCTAGGATTTCTTCAACTGCACCTTTTGTTATTAAATGTGTATCACTTTCGCTTTTAACGATAACAGATAATCTTCTACGAGAAAAATCAAAAGGTACTTCATCTATTTTTTCATACTTTTCATTAAAATCCGTTAAACCACTTTCTTTACCTCTTTTAATAACCGCTTCATCAATACTTCCTTTCAACCCTGTTTGAAAATAGGAATTTAGAAAAGCATATTTTAAAATTTCAATATCCTCTTCACCATTTACATTTAGGTATTTTTCTAAGACAATTTTGTCCTCAGTTAATGTTCCTGTTTTATCTGTACAAAGGATATTCATTGCACCAAAGTTTTGAATAGAGTCTAGTTTTTTTACAATAGTTTTCTTTTTAGACATTCTGACAGCACCTTTAGAAAGGCTAGAAGACAAAATGACGGGAAGTAAAAGAGGAGTTATTCCTATTGCTATTGCAACAGCAAAGGTGAAGGCGGTAACTAAGTCATGCTTCCAAGCATTTAGCAAAAATACCAGAGGAATCATAATTACCATGAAACGAATTAGTAACTTGCTAATATTTTCTATGCTTTTTTGGAAGGCTGTTTTAGGCTTTCCTGTTGTTAAAGTATGTGCAATTTTACCAAAGTATGTCGCATCTGCAATTTTTATTACAACTCCTTTTGCACTTCCTGATATTACATTTGTTCCCATGAAGCAGATGGTATCTATATCTGCTATGCTATCTATTTCTTCCTCCGAAATTTCGCTTTCTACATTTTTTTTGACGCTATCAGCTTCTCCTGTTAGTGAAGATTGTCCGACATATAAGTCCTTGGCTTCTATAATTCTAATATCTGCTGGTATCATGCTTCCTGCTGAAAGTACTACTGTGTCGCCTAAGGTTATTTCTTTTATTGGAATTTGAAATTCCTTCCCATCTCTTACCACTAATGTAGTTGTTGCAACTAATTCTTTTAACTTTTCTGCTGCCTTGTTTGAGCGATATTCTTCAAAGAAATCTAGAAATGTGCTTGCTGTGACTAAAATTGCAATTACTATGATATTTGCATAACTTGGGGCTTCTGGTAGGTATATATCTGTATAAATTAATATAAATACAATGCCTAATAGTATTGAATTAAATGGAGTAAATAGGCTACTTAGAAAATAGTTGTACCATTTTTTAGGCTTTGCTTGTTTTATCTCATTATAACCTAAGTTCTTTAGTCTATTTGTTGCCTCAATATTTGTTAAACCTTCTGGACTTACATTTTGCTCCTTTATAAATTCTTCCTTTGATAAGGTAGCTGCTTTTCCATATAGCTTGTTTATATTTACATCTTCTTTTAAATTTGTAGTTGACACAAGTATCATCTCCTTTTTATAGAGTATACCACTCATGATATAAGAATTAAACAAAAAATTTGAATTTAGTTATAACTTTTTTAGAAAATACTTGACTTTTGCAAACGTATGTTTTAAAATATGTAAATGAAGTGGAGGTTTTGATGGGAATTAAAGAAGATGTGAAGAATAGATTACTTGAGCTTTCAGATGAAAAATATAAGGAATTTCATGGAGGGCTTTGTCCAGGTATTAATAATATTATCGGAGTTAGGATTCCAGTTATTAGAAATTATGCTAAGAAGCTCTCTAAAGAGTATGATATAAAAAGGCTATTAAATGAGATTGATAATGAGTTTTATGAGGAAATTATGCTGCAAGGAATGCTTATTGGTTTAGAAAAATATGAGTTTAGTGAGGTTATTAAAGATATAGAGAAATTTGTACCTAAAATTGACAATTGGGCTGTTTGTGATGTTTTTTGTGGTGGCTTAAAAATAACTAAAAAACATAAAGAGGATATGTATGAGTTTATTCGGTAGATATTTAAAATCAGATAAAGAATTTTATATAAGATTTGGTGTTGTTATGATTTTGAGTTATTATGTGGAGGAGGAATATTTAGAAAAGAATTTTAAATTTTTTGACTCTATTAAAAATGCTGCCTATTATGTGCAAATGGCTGTTGCTTGGGCTATATCGGTATGCTTAATTAAATTTTATGATAAAACGCTTAATTATCTTAAAAAAGCGGATTTAGATAAATTTACATATAATAAAGCTATTCAAAAAGCTATTGAATCTTATCGAATTACTGAACAATATAAAGCTATTTTAAGAAAAATGAAGAAATAATTTTACTGACTGAATGGTCAAACTAATTGAAAAAGTAATCTACTCGTGATAATCTAGTTTTGAAAACTAGATTAGAGGAGGTTACAAATGAAAGGTATAAAGCTTGGAGATAAAGCTTCAAAATATCCAATAATACAAGGCGGAATGGGTGTTGGAGTTTCAATGCATTCCTTGGCTGGAAATGTAAGTAAAGAGGGAGGTGTTGGAATTATCGCAACAGCAGATATTGGTTATCAAGAGGAGGATTTTGTCCAAAATCCATTGAGAGCAAATTTGAGAGCTATTGGAAAAGAGATACAAAAGGCAAGAAATATTTGCCGGAGAAGATAAGATATTGGGTGTTAATGTAATGGTAGCATTAAATAATTATAAAGAGATTGTAATGGAATGTGTTAAAAATAAAATTGATTTAATTATTTCTGGTGCAGGTATTCCAAAGGAGCTGCCTGAGTATGTGAAGGGGACTAAAACTAAAATTGCACCAATTGTTTCTTCACTTAGATGTTGTAAGCTCATTGTTAAGCATTGGATTAAAAAATATAATTATGCGCCAGACATGATTGTTATAGAGGGCCCAGAGGCTGGTGGGCATCTTGGCTTTAGCAATGAGGAGCTGGAAAATGAGCAAAAACCAAGACTTGAAGATATAACAAAAGAGGTCGTGCAATATGTAAGAGAAGTGGAAAAAGAGCAGAATAAAGAGATACCAGTTATTTCAGCTGGGGGAATTTGGGATAATCAGGATATTAAAAAATATTTAGAGATTGGAGCAAGTGGAGTTCAGATGGCAACTCGTTTTGTTGCAACTTATGAATGTGATGCATCTGAAGAATTTAAAAAAGCATATATAAATGCTAAAAAAGAAGATATAAAGCTTATAAAAAGTCCAGTTGGATTACCAGGAAGGGCAATTCGCAATGATTTTATAAAAAAAGTAGAGGCAGAGAAAAGCAAGATAACAAAATGCTATAACTGTATAAAAACGTGTGATGTAAAAAATGCACCATATTGTATAACAAAGGCATTAGTAAATGCTGTAAAAGGAAATGTAGAAAATGCTTTGATTTTTTGTGGAAACAATGTAGATAAAATAAACAAAATAGTTTCAGTACACGATTTGATGCAAGAGCTAGTTTGTGAATAAAAGGTAAAATTCTCTATACTATGAAGTATAGAGAATTTTATATAAACATATGTTTTACAATATTGACATTGAACCTCATAAATTGTATAATTATATAAGTGTTATAGTAAAAGATATAAAAGGAAATGCTTATGAAAAAAGATGGGAAGGTATTAATATTATCTTGTGGTACAGGTGGGGGGCATAATTCTGCTGCTTTGGCTGTGCAAGAAAATTTGCAAGATAGAGGAATAAAAGCAGATTTTATAGAATATTTAGATATTATAAATGAGAGATTAAAGAATGGGGTAAATAAGCTTTATATAAATTCTACTAGGTTGAATGGAAAAATATTTAAAAGGGTTTACAGATTAGGGGAATTGTATAGTAAGACTAAGCTTATATCACCAGTATATGGCTTAAATAGATTGAACAAAAAAAGATTATATAGATATATTACAGAAAACGGATATGACTTTGTGGTTACAACTCATCTTTTTGCAGCTCAAGCTTTAACAGCAATAAAAAAGAATTATAAAATTAATTTTATTGCAATTGCAACAGATTACGTGTGTATCCCTTTTTGGGAGGAGACTAATCCTGATTATTTTATTATTCCAAATGATGATTTAGGTAAAAGTTTTGTAGAAAAAGGAATACCAAAGGAAAAACTTTTACCATATGGTATACCTGTTGCTAAGGCTTATAGAGAGGAAAGAAGTAAAGAGGAGGCTTGCAGGAATTTAGGACTGGATATTAAGAATAAATATATACTTATTCTTACAGGTAGTATGGGATTTGGGAATATTACAGATGCCTTGAAGAGGTTTTTAGACAAGATACCAGATGCATTTTTTATTATTGCTTGTGGAAATAACAATAAGATGTTATCTATGATAAATCAGGAATTTAAGGGAAATAAAAGAGTTATTGCACTTTGCTATACAAACAAGATTAGTGATTATATTGCTTTAAGTGAAATTATTTTAACAAAACCAGGACGGACTTACTACAACTGAGATTTCAAACATGAGAAAGCCATTCATACATACAATGCCAATTCCAGGCTGTGAGTCATACAATGCAGAATATTTTGCCAAAAGGAGGATGTCTGTTAAATGTGATACTCTCGAGGATGTGATAAAGAATACTAAAATGCTATATGAAAATAAGGAGTTACAAAAGGAATTAGTTAAAAATCAAGAGAAAAATATAAAAAGAAATACATGTGATAAAATTACAGAAATAATTTTAAAAATTTAAGGGGTTTTATGAAGGAAGTAGTCGAAGAAGAAATTGAAGGATATGATGAGAATGAACACATTATTCATATGTGGGAGCCATTAGAATTTAATATCAATGAAAGCTATCAATATGTAGTAAAGAGTAAGATATTTAATTTACTTTCAAATATGCTATATTATGGAATTGCTATACCAATTTTATTTTTGCTTACAAAGCTTTTATATGACTTAAAAATAGAAGGAAAAGAAAATTTAGACGCATTTGATAGTGGGGCAGTTAGTGTATCTAATCATGTATTAGTGCTGGATTGTGCAATGGTTGGGCTTGCACTTCGGAGATAAAAGAGTGTATTTTACAACTCTTGAGGATAGCTTTAAGATACCTTTTGTAAGACATTTGATAAAGCTACTTAGAGCGATACCTATTCCAAAAGAAAGTAAAAATAAGCCATATTTTATTAAGGCTTTGGATAAAACATTGAAGAGTGGAGATATGCTTCATTTTTACCCAGAAGCTGCGCTTTGGCCATATTACAATAAGATAAGAAATTTTAAAACAGGTGCATTTCATTTTGCTGTGAGAAATGAAGTGCCAATTGTACCTATGGTTTTTACATTTAGAAGACCTATTCGGTATGAGGAGGATATTTAAGAAAAAATCAGATGTAACTTTAAGTGTTTTGCCTCCAGTATATCCTTTAAGTGAAATACAGGAGCAAGCAAAACAAATAGAAGAGTTAAAGCAAAGAGTGAAGAGATTAATGGAGGAAAAAGTTTTAAGTAAAAGAAATAGGAGATAGATATGAAAAAGTTAGAAAGAATAATAAATTATTATGAGACTGATAGAATGGGGATTGTTCATCATTCAAATTATATAAGATATTTGGAGGAGGCAAGAGGCTTTTGGCTAAGGCAAGAGGGAATGCCATATGAGGATATGGAGAAAATGGGAATAAATATCCCAATCCTTGGTGTTAATGTTGAATATAAACATCATGTGACTTATGCTGATACTATATTGATAGGGGTATTTGTAAAAGAGTATAATGGGGTTAGAATGACTGTTGGATATGAGGTTACTGAGAAGGAATCAGGTAAAACTGTTATAATTGCTGAAACTAAGCATTGCTTTACAGATAAGAACTTAAAACCAATTAATTTGAAAAAAATTGCACCAACATTTTCTAATAAATTTGAAAAAATGTTGTAATATTGATGGTTTATACTTGACAAAAGCAAACAAATGTTTTATAATGAATATGCTTAAGAAAATATTTCAAAAAAATTAATTTTACTTAAGATAAAATTCATATTGCGTTCATAAAACTATAATATAATGATAACAATATTAAGATAGAATAGCAAATATGAAAGGAGGAGATTATGATTAATAACTTAAAAGTAGAAGAAGAAAGGATGTCAACAAATCAGCTCATTTCGTTAGAACTTGATATACAAAAATTTGATTTACTTATGGGAGTGTATGAAAAGGCGTTAAATCAAGTTTTTGATACATTATTACAAGTTAAAGCTAAACTTTACTCTGAGTTTAGTTATGACATTATAAATAATATCTCAAGGAGGATTAAAACACCAGAAAGTATAATAGATAAAATGAAAAAGAAGCATTATGATATTGATTTTAAAAATATTATTGAAAATATAAATGATGTTGCAGGTATTAGAATTACTTGCCCAGTAAAAAATGATATTTATACAATTTTAGATATAATAGAAAAATTATCAAATATAGA
>JAAWCC010000011.1 GCA_022792975.1 Clostridia bacterium
TAAAAGTCTAGGGTTTGAAGAATTTACAATTTGCATAAATAATAGAAAAATTTTAAATGGATTATTTAGTTCCTTAGATTTAAAAGAAAAAGCTACTGACATTTTGCGTATAATAGATAAAATTGAAAAAATCGGAAAAGAAAGTGTAATAAAAGAACTTGAAGAAATCGGAATAGAAAAGGAAAAGATCAGTACAATAATTAAATTTATAGAGATTGAAGGAAATAAAGATGAGAAAATAAATGCTTTAAAAAATCTGCGAATTACTGACGAAACATTTATAAAAGGACTTGAAGAATTAGAAGCAGTTATAAAAAATATACGTAAATATAGAGTTCCTGAAAAAAATTTCAAAGTGGATTTAACTATTGCAAGAGGATTAGACTACTACACAGGAACGGTTTATGAGACATTCTTAGACAATTATAAAAAACTTGGTAGTGTTTGCTCTGGTGGAAGATATGAGAATTTAGCAGAGTATTATACAGATAAAAAATTACCTCGGAGTTGGTATTTCAATTGGTCTTACAAGATTTTTCTATCAAATGAAAAAAGAAAATATT
The DNA here is from genome assembly GCA_022792975.1 of Clostridia bacterium. The sequence continues at coordinate 564 of JAAWCC010000011.1, forward strand.
TTAAAAGAGGAAAATAAATCAATTTCAAAAGTACTTATAGTTTCGATGTCAGAAGAAGAAATGGGATATAGTCTTGATGCTGCAGCTAGTTTAAGAGCTGCAGGAATCAATACAGAGGTGTTTTTAGAAGATAAGAAGTTAAAGGCTAAATTTAAGTATGCAGATAAACTCAAAATCCCATATGTGGCTGTGATAGGAGAGGAAGAAAAAAATACAAAAACAATTACTTTAAAAAATATGGAAACAGGAGAGCAGGAAAATGCAAGCTTAGAAGAGGCTATACAGAAAATCAAATAAAGAAGGGGTTTTTATGAAGGAAAAAATTGCAAAGATTGAAAAAGAGGCAAAAGAGCAAATAGGTAAAATCATAGATATTAAAGAATTGAATGATTTAAGAATAAAATATTTAGGGAAAAAAAGTGAACTTTCAAATGCTCTTAAGGACATGGCAAAACTTACAAAAGAAGAAAGACCTATAATTCGGAGAAATTGCAAACAAGGTTAGAAAAGCAATAGAAGATGATATATCTCAAAAAGAAGCAGAACTTAAAGCACAAATTTTAGCAAAAAGATTAGAAAACGAGAAAATAGATATAACACTTCCGAGTGCAAAAATAAAGAGAGGTTCTAAACATCCAGTAAATAGTGTTATAGAAGATATTGAGGATTTGTTTGTATCAATGGGATATACAGTAGAAGAAGGACCAGAACTTGAGACAGATAAATTTTGCTTTGAACTTTTAAACCTGCCACAAGGACACCCAGCAAGAGACATGCAGGATAGCTTCTATATAACAGAGGAATACCTTCTTAGGACACAAACCTCGGCAGTTCAAGCAAGGACTATGCTTGCAAATGAGGAAAAATCTCCAATTAGAATGATTTGTCCTCGGAAAAACTTATAGAAGGGAGGACGATGCAACACATTCACATCAATTCACTCAGGCAGAAGGACTTGTGATTGATAAAGATATTTCTCTTGCAGATTTAAAGGGAACTCTTGAAATTTTTGCTAAAAGAATTATAGGAGAAAATTCAAAACTTAGATTTAGACCAAGTTATTTCCCATTTACAGAGCCTTCTTATGAGGTTGATGTATCTTGTTTTAAATGTGGAGGTAAAGGTTGTAATCTTTGCAAACAAACTGGATGGATAGAAATTTTAGGCTCAGGAATGGTACATCCAAATGTATTAAAAATGTGTGGATATGACCCTGATAAATATTCTGGATTTGCCTTTGGAGTTGGACTTGAAAGAATAGCAATGTTTAAATATGGTATTCCTGATATGCGTTATTTATATGCAAATGATATAAGATTTTTAAGTCAGTTTGATAGATAAGGAGAAAAATAGATTATGATATTAAGTAAAAACTTTTTGAAGGATTATGTAGATATAGACGTAGATATAAAGAACCTTGCAGAGGATATGACAGGAATTGGAAATGAATATGATGTAGCAGGAAAATTAATCAATGCAACTAATCTTACAGTTCGGAGAAGTTAAAACTTGTGAAATGCATCCAGATTCAGACCACCTTCATGTTTGTAAAGTAGATGTTCGGAAATGAAATACTAGACATAGTATGTGGCGCACCTAATGTAGCAGTGGGGAAAAAAGTAATTGTTGCTTTAAACGGTGCAGAACTTCCAGGTGGTATAAAAATAAAAAAAGGTATGATAAGAGGAAAAGAGTCTAATGGAATGCTTTGCTCTTTATCAGAACTTGGAATTGATAGCAAATTCCAAAGTGAAGAGGATAAAAAGGGAATACATATATTAGGAGACAATGCAAAGCTAGGAGAAGACCCAGTAAAATATATGGGACTTGATGATGAGATTATAGATTTTGAACTTACAGCCAATAGAGGAGATTTACTTAGTATACTTGGTATGGCATATGAAGTAGGAGCCTTGTATGATAAAGAAGTAAAACAGATTGATTTAAAACATTCCGAAGAAAAAGAAGATATAAACGATAGCTTTAAATTAGATATAAAAACAGATAATTGTAGATTATTTTTAGCTAAAAAGGCTTTGAAGGTAGAAATAAAGGAAAGTCCAGATTTTATAAAAAATAGACTTCTTGCTTGCAATATAAGACCGATAAACAATGTTGTTGATATTAGCAACTATGTAATGCTAGAAACAGGTCAACCTTTGCATTTTTATGATGCAGATAGATTAGGTGACAAGATAGAAGTTAGAATGGCAGAAGATGGCGAAAAACTTACAACTCTTGATGGAGAAGAAAGAACTTTATGTGAAAACGATATCGTGATTTCTGATGGAGAAAGAGCAATTGGCCTTGCAGGAGTTATGGGGGGACTAGATACAGAGATTCAAAATGATACAAAAAATGTATTGATAGAGGCTGCAATTTTCGATGGAGTTAAGGTTAGACTCACTTCTAAAAAGATTGTTAGAAGCGAAGCAAGTAACCGTTTTGAAAAAGGTTTAGAACCAAATAGAACATATATGGCAATTGAAAGAGCGTGTGTTTTACTTGAGAAATATGCGAATGCAAAGCTTTTGTCTAAAACAGTTGTATATGATAAGACAGAAAAAGAAGATAAACAAATAGAAATATCATTAGAAAAGATAAATCGCATTTTAGGCTCAGATATCTCTATGGAAGAAGCAGTAGATATATTTAGACGCTTAGGCTTTAATGCCTCTGTAAAGGACAAAAAGGCACTTGTAAGCGTTCCAAGGAGAAGAATTGACATAGACATCGAGGAAGATCTAATTGAGGAGGTAGGACGAATTTACGGCGTTAATAATATTAAACGGAAAATTGCCAAGAGTACCTACAATTCCCGGAAAATATAACCAAAATTTAAGAAATATTAGAAACAAAATGATTGCACTTGGCTTAAATGAAACCTTATCATATATATTAATAAATGATAAAGAAGCTAAAAAATTTACAAATGACGAATTTGAGGCTGTTAGCTTAAAAGATCCAATGAGTGAGGATAGAAATACCTTGAGATATACACTTATAACTTCCTTATATAAAATCTATGAATACAATGTGGCTCATGGGAATAAGGATATTTCCATATTTGAAATTGGAAAGGGCTTTTTCAAAAAATCAGAAGAATATGGAGAAGAATTAAAGCTTTGCATGCTTATGACAGGAGAGTTTTATACAGGAATTAATGAAAAGAAAACAGTCGATTTTTATATAGCAAAAGGTATAGTAGAAGAAGTTTTAAATAGCCAAGGTTATGAAAATAGATACAGTTTTGTAGTACCAAAAATAATGATAAAAGAATTACATCCAGGTCAAACAGCAGATATCATTGTAAATCGGAAAAAATATTGGAGTTATTGGAAAATTACATCCAGAACTAACAAGAGAGGATGTATTTGTGTGTGAAATAAATCTTGACAGATTGCAAGAAATAAAAACAGGAAAACCTAAATATAAAGAAATATCAAAGTTTCCAAATGTAAAGAAAGATATTGCACTTGTAGTAGATAAAAATCTTGAAGCAGCAGAACTTGCAAAAACAATAAAGAAGGCTTGTGGAAATAACTTAAAAGATATAGAAGTATTTGATGTATATGTAGGAAAAGGTATAGGCGAGGATAAAAAAAGTCTAGCTTATTCACTTACATTTAACTCAAATGATAAGACCTTAACAGATGAAGAAATAAATCCATTACTAGATAAGATAGTAGAAGTTACTAGCAAAGAATTTGGAGCAAAGCTTAGAGAATAAAAACAATGAAGGTTTTAAACTTTTGAAAGGAGGCAGGAGAAATGCCTAAGATTAAATCTGTATTTGTTTGCAAAGAGTGTGGGTATGAATCAGGCAAATGGCTTGGAAAATGTCCTGCCTGTAATGAATGGAATACATTTTTTGAACAAAAACTAGAAGCAAAAGAAATAGAGATAAAGAAGCAAAATAAGCAAAATTCAGAGCCAGTTGCTTTAAAAGATGTAGCATATAAAGAAATACATAGGCTTTCTACTGGATTTGGAGAATTAGATAGAGTTCTTGGAGGAGGACTAGTTGACGGCTCGCTTATTTTGCTTGGTGGAGAACCTGGTATACGGTAAATCTACTTTAATACTCCAAATATGTGATAAGGTAAAAACTGATGCTGCAGTTTTATATGTTTCAGGAGAAGAATCAGCAGAACAAATCAAGATAAGGGCTGATAGATTAAATATAAATAAAAATAATATATTGTTTTTAGGTGAAACCGACATAGACTTAATTGAAGCAGAGATAGAAAAAAGAAAACCAAAGCTTGTGATAATAGATTCAATTCAGACCATATACTCAGATAAAGTAGATTCACTTCCACGGAAGCACGAGCCAGCTTAGAGAGATAACTTCAAGAGTTATGAGAATGTGCAAGGATAAAGGAGTTACAACAATAATAATTCGGACATGTTACAAAAGACCGGAAATATTGCAGGACCAAGAGTCCTAGAACATATGGTAGATGTAGTGCTTTACTTAGAAGGAGAAAGATATTTTGCATATAGAGTTTTAAGAGGAGTAAAAAACAGATTTGGTTCAACTAATGAAATAGGTATGTTTGAAATGCAAGGGGAGGGAATGCAGGAAATTATGAACCCTTCTGATATACTTATTTCAGAAAGAAGTGAAAATCCAGCAGGCTCAGTAATAGTTGGAACTATGGAGGGGACAAGACCTCTTTTAGTAGAGCTTCAGGCACTTACAACTCGGGACAGTTTTTGGTTTTCCAAGAAGAGCAGCTAATGGAATTGATTTTAATAGGCTAACATTATTAATGGCAGTGATAGAAAAAAGAGCAGGAATGCCTTTATCTAATCAAGATGCATATTTAAATGTGGTTCGGAGGAATTAGAATAAATGAACCTCGGAATTGACCTTGGAATAATTTTAAGTATATGTTCTTCTTTTAAAAATAAATCAATTCCAGACGATTTGATTGTAGTTCGGTGAAGTCCGGCTTAACAGGCGAAGTTAGAAGAGTTTCTATGATAGAGAAATTACTTAAAGAGGCAGAGAAATTAGGATTTAAAAAGTGCATAATTCCAGAAAATAATAAAAAACTATTGAAAGAAAATATAAAATTAGATATAATAGGTGTGAAAAATATAAAAGACGCAATGAAAGAAGTGCGGACTATTATAAACTAAAGGAAAAATAACTATAAATAAACAAAAGAGGTGGAAAAGGCTTTGAAAAATGAAAAAGGAATAACCTTAATAGCACTTGTCATTACAGTAATAATAATGCTACTATTAATAGCAGCAGGAGTAACTTATGGCTCATATTCAGTTTCAGAAGTTAAGCTTCAAAACTTTGCATACGAGCTTCAACAGGTACAAGGTAAAGTCGAACAGATTTATCAAAAGATGATACTTGAAGAGGATACAAATTTTACAGGTTTAAATGGAAAAACCTTGGGGGTAAATATTGGATATTCAGATGAAGCATTAGATATACTTAAAGAAATTAGAGGGATAGATTATAGAGATGTAACACTTCAGACCGATAAAGAATTTTATCCAGAAACAGGTGTGTCTATATATAGGTATTTTTCAAAAAGTGCTCTTGATAAAACTTTAGATATTAAAAACGCACAGCATGCTGTTATTATTAACTTTAAAACAAGAGAAGTAATCAGTGTAGATGGAGTCGTTTGTGACGATATTGAATATCATAGATTACAAGATTTTTAAAATAAATGCAAGAAAAGAGAGGAAGGAAAAAAATGAACAAAAAAACAATCGTTATTCTAATTGCAATAATTTTAGTTGTACTTCTTATAGGATTTGTGACAGTAGGAGTAGTTAGTAAAATAACTCAAGATACAATTAAAGGAGCAATTGAAAAAAACAATTCTAAAGAATTAGAAAATGTAAATAATCCAGTTGCAACTATTAATGTAGAAGGATATGAGGAGCCAATAGTAATTGAATTATATCCACAAGTTGCGCCAAATACCGTAAAAAATTTTATAGCGCTTGCAAATAATGGATTTTATAATGGACATATTGTTCACAGAGTTGAAAAAGACTTTGTAATACAGACAGGAGATCCAGAAGGAAAAGGTACAGGAGGACCAACATATAGCTCTTTAGACAGTAGTATTGAAAAAGGCTCAGATGCAGATAAATCTTATTCAATTGTTGGAGAATTTACAAGAAACGGATATGATAATAAATTGAAGCATGAAAGAGGAGTTGTATCAATGGCTCGTTCAAGCTATTCTGCGGAGCTTGTTAAAGAGGGATATAATTCAGCAGGAAGCCAATTCTATATTTGCTTAAGCGATGCTCCAAGTCTTAATGGATTATATGCAGGTTTTGGTAGAGTTATAAGCGGTATGGAAACTGTTGATAAAATATCACAGGTGGAGCTTGCAGTAGAAAAGAATGAAGAAACAGGAGAAGAAACAAAAACCTCTAAACCAAAAGAGGATGTTAAAATATCTAGTATAACAGTTGACACAAAAGGTGTAAACTATGAAAAACCAGAAATACAAGAAGCATTTGATTATTCAGCTTGGTATATGAAAAAATATTATGGAATGTAAGTAATTATGCATAGGGCGGCGCAAAATTTTAGCACCGCCTTAATTTAGAGAAAAGGACTTTGATAAATGGAAAATATTGATATAAAAAAAGTAGTAGTAGCAATAGTTTTGATTATAGCATTAGGTGTAGGCATATTTTTTTGTATAAATTTAATTACAAATCGGAAAAACACAATATGAAGTAGAGCAAATAAAAGAAGGCGATTATAAATATTTTGCAGTATTTACAGATGGAAAGTATGGTATATTAAACGATAAAGGCGAAATGATAATTAAAAATATTTATAATGATGTTATTATACCAAACCCAACTAAAGCAGTATTTATATGCCAAAAAGAAGATGGAAAACGAGAAGTGCTTAATGATAAAAATGAGAAAATATTTACTGAATATAATGCTGTTGAAGCAATTGAGACAAATGGTGTAACTACTAATTTGCCATATGAGAAAAAAGTACTTAGATATGAAAAGGATGGGAAATTTGGATTAATAAATTACGAGGGAAAAGTTATAACAAAACCAGTTTATGAGGAATTGGCTTCTGTAAAATATAAAGAAGGCGAAATACTTGCAAAAAAGAATGGCAAATATGGGGTAATAAGTAGCAAAGGTAAAGAACTTATTTCTTGTGAATATCAAGAAATTGAAGGAGATAGATACTATAATGGCAGCTATGAAAAATCAGGATATATTGTAAAGCTTGAAGATGCTGAAGGATATCATTATGGTTATATAAATTATAAATATAAAAAGTTGCTAAAGCCTGAGTATACAGCTATAACAAGATTATCTGATGTAGAAAGCGAGGAGGTATTTTTAGCAGCATCAAAAAATGGACAATATGCTTTAGTAAAAAACAAAAAGGAAATAACAGACTTTGCATATCAATCTATTACTTATAACAAAGATACAGACACATTAACAGTAGAAAGAAATGACAAATATGGTGTAATAAATATGAAGGGCGAAAGCATAATTCAGATACAATATAAAGGAATAAGATATAATGGAATATACATATGTGCTAAGACTTATGAAGATGATATATATTTTAACTCAAAGGGAGAAAATATAGAGAATAATTTTGTGGGAATGAAGTCTATTTCTGACTTAGGTCTATTTATCACAACAAATGATAATAATTTGTATGGTTTAATGGATAAAGATGGGAAGGTAATAGTAGATAATACATATTTATACATTGACTATGCCTTTGATAAATACTTTGTTGCATTTAAAGAAGGTAAAGGTCATGGAGTGATTGATAAAGCTGGAAATACGATAGTTGAATTTGAATATGATATTTTTAGTAAAGTAGGAGATAAAGATTTGCTTAAGGCTGTAAAAATGGGAAAAGATGGAGATACAACAACCATATTTTCTAAAACTTTGAAAAAGATTACAAGTATGAAAGCTATGGCAATTAATATAGATGATAATTATGTAGAGGTTTACAATAATGAACAAAGAGTATTTATAGATAATAATGGAGAAGTAAAAACATCAAAAGAATTATTTAATACAAATAAATTATTTGCAAGTAATTCCAATGGAAAATGGGGATTTGAAACAAAAGAACGGTGCAACAACTATTGCAAATACCTATGATTATGTAACAGAATTTAATAGATATGGATTTGCAGGAGTAAGAAAAGATGATAAATGGGCAATTGCAAATGAAAAAGGAGAGCTTATTACAGACATGATATTTTACTTTGGAGAAGGAAGTGTAAAACCTGAATTTTTAGGAAAATATTATAGAACATCTAGAGAAAACGGAGAAATCTATTATACAAATGAAATAGACGAAGATGCATATTATGAGACAAATTTATAAATAATGAAAGGAATGAGAAGCCTATGGTAAGAAGAATTTTTGTAGAAAAAAAAGAAGGATTTAATATTGAAGCAAAAGAAATTTTAAATGACTTGAGAGAAAATTTGAAGCTTAATAATTTAAAAGATTTGAAAATACTTAATAGATATGATGTAGAAAATATAAGTGAAGATGTATTTAAAAAAGCGAAGAATACAATATTTTCAGAGCCTCCAGTTGATATATGCTATGAAGAGGAATATAAAGGAAATTTAAGTGATATCATATTTGGAGTAGAGTTTTTACCAGGGCAATTTGATCAAAGAGCAAATTCATTATCAGAGTGTTTGCAAATTATAACAGGGGGAGAAAAACTTTTAGCAAAATCAGCTAAGATATATGTACTAATGCGGAGATTTAAGCGAAGAGGAGGTAGAAAAAATCAAAAAATATTTGATAAATCCAGTAGATTCAAGAGAATGTACTTTAGAAAAGCCTGAAACTTTAGAAGCAAAAATAGAAGAGCCAGACGATGTACAAATTGTAGAAGGATTTACAAAAATGACAAATGAAAATGTAAAAGAATTCTATAAAAAGTACGGATTTGCAATGGATATAGAGGATTTAAAATTCTGCCAAAAATATTTTAGCGATGAAGAAAAAAGAGATCCATCTATGACAGAAATGAAGATGATTGATACATATTGGTCAGACCATTGCAGGCATACAACTTTTTTTACTAAATTTGAAGTTATAGATATAAAATGGGATTTATTAGAGAAGGTATTTGAAGAGTATAATAAATCTCGTGAATATGTATATGAAAATAAAAAAGCAAAAGATATTTGCTTAATGGATATTGCAACAATAGCTGTAAAAGAGCTTAAGAAAAAAGGGCTACTAAAAGCTTTAGACGAATCAGAGGAAATTAATGCATGTAGTATAAAGGCAAATATTGAAGTAGACGGAAAAGAAGAAGAATATTTGATAATGTTCAAAAACGAAACACATAATCATCCAACAGAGATAGAACCATTTGGAGGAGCTGCAACCTGTCTTGGCGGAGCAATTCGTGATCCACTATCAGGAAGGGTGTATGTATATCAAGCAATGAGAGTAACAGGCTGCGGAGACCCAAGGAAAAGTTTAGAAGAAACTCTTCCAAATAAAATACCTCAGAAGAAGCTTACAAATGAGGCTGCGAAGGGATATAGCTCATATGGAAATCAAATAGGACTCAGTACACGGACAAGTTACTGAAATATACAATCCAGGATATGTGGCAAAAAGATTAGAAATAGGTGCACTTATAGGTGCTGCACCTGCTAAAAATGTTGTGCGCGAAAGACCAATTCCAGGAGATATCGTAATACTCCTTGGAGGAAAAACAGGACGAGATGGATGTGGTGGTGCGACAGGCTCATCAAAAGCACTGACTTGTGAGTCTTTGTCTAGTTGCGGAGCAGAGGTTCAAAAAGGAAATGCACCAGAAGAAAGAAAAATACAAAGATTATTCAGAAATATAGAGGTTACAAGATTAATAAAAAGATGTAATGACTTTGGGGCAGGAGGAGTTTCTGTTGCAATAGGAGAACTTGCAGATGGTTTAGAAATAAACCTAGATAAAGTTCCAAAAAAATACGAGGGACTTGATGGAACAGAGCTTGCAATTTCTGAATCACAAGAAAGAATGGCTGTTGTAGTTGCAAAAGAGAATGTAGACAAATTCCAAAAATTAGCAGAAAAGGAAAATTTAGAAACAACGGTTGTTGCAAAAGTAACAGAAGAACCTAGAGTAAAAATGTATTGGAGAAATAAGCTAATTGTAGATATTAGTCGTGAATTTTTAGATACAAATGGAGATGTTAAAAAATCTAATATTTCAGTTAATAAACCTAATTATGAAGATAGCTATTTTAAAAAGGAATATGAAAATACAGACATAAAGAAAACTTGGCTTGAAAAAATAAGTGACTTAAATGCTTGTTCACAAAAGGGATTAGTAGAAAGATTTGATAGTACAATTGGTGGAAATACAGTACTTATGCCTTTTGGAGGAAAATATCAGTTAACACCAGAAGAAGGAATGTGTGCAAGAATTCCTAGCCTAGAAGGATATACAAAAACAGGAACTATTATGACATTTGGATATAATCCAGAAATTGCAATTTGGAGTCCATTCCATGGAGCAATTTATGCTATATTGGAGTCTGTTTCAAAATATGTAGCTTTAGGAGGAGATTATAAAAAAGCATGGCTTACACTTCAAGAGTATTTTGAAAAATTAAAAAATGATCCAGCACGTTGGGGAAAACCATTTGCAGCATTACTCGGTGCATATTATATACAAGAAGGATTGGGAATAGCTGCAATAGGTGGAAAAGATAGTATGTCAGGTACATATAATGAATTAGATGTTCCACCAACATTAGTTTCCTTCTGTGTAGGAACAGTAGATACTGAAAAAGTAGTATCAGCTGAATTCAAAAAAGTCGCTTCAAAAGTTGCTATTTTAAGAACCAAAATAGACGAGAACTTTTTACCAGATTTTGAAGACTTGAAGGCAAATTATGACATTGTTCATGAATTAATTAATAGTAAAAAAGCTTTGTCAGTTATGACAGTGAGAAATGGTGGAATTGCAGAGACTATAACAAAAATGTCAATTGGAAATAAAATAGGATTTAAGTTTGAAAATGACATAAATGTATTTAAGCCAATGTATGGTACCTTCATAATAGAGCTTGCAGAAAATACAGAAAATAGCAAATTAGAGATTTTAGGAGAAACAATTAAGCAAGAAGAAATACAAATAAAAAATCTAAAATTAGATTTGGAGGAGCTTATAAAGGTATGGGAGGAGCCTCTTGAAAAAGTGTTCCCAACTAAACCTAAAAAAGAAAATAAAAATATAGAAAATATTTTAAGTGATAAAAAATGTCCAGTAATTGCAAAGCAGAGCTTTGCAAAACCGAGAGTATTTATTACAGCATTCCCAGGTACAAACTGTGAAGAAGATGCAAAAAAAGCTTTCAATGATGCGGGAGCAGATGCAAAGGTAGGAGTATTTAGAAACTTAAAAGAGAATGATATAGAAAATTCTATAAATGAATTTGCAAAGGAAATTGAAGCAGCACAGATTATAATGTTACCAGGAGGCTTCAGCAGCGGAGATGAGCCAGATGGTTCAGGAAAATTCATAGCTTCAGTGTTTAGAAATCCAAAATTAAAAGAACTTATACATAAGCATCTATACGAAAAAGACGGGTTAATGCTAGGAATTTGTAATGGCTTTCAAGCACTTGTAAAACTTCGGCTTATTACCATATGGTGAAATCAGAGATTTAACAGAAGATATGCCAACACTTACATATAATGATATAGGAAGGCATCAATCAATGATGGTAAAAACAAAAGTTGTATCAAAGCTATCTCCATGGTTTAGCAAGGTAAATTTAGGTGAAACCTTCTCTATTCCAGTATCTCACGGAGAAGGAAGATTTACATGTAAAGCTGAGGTATTAAAAGAATTAATAGAAAATGGACAAGTTGCAACACAATATGTTGATTTTGAAGGAAATGCAAGTTATGATATAAGGCATAATCCAAATGGTTCAATATATGGAATAGAGGGGATTACAAGTATAGATGGAAGAATACTTGGAAAAATGGGACATTCAGAAAGAAGTTATACTGGAATCATAAAAAATGTTCCTGGAAATCCAGACCAAAAGATATTTGAAGCTGGTGTAGATTATTTTAGAGGATAATTAATATGAGAATAAGATACAAAAAGTGGGCTAGACCTGAACTTGAGGCTTGTCGGATTTTTCATAGATAACCCAGAACCTCTGAAGGGAAAATGGCATAAAAAGTTTGGAAATGAGGGAAAACTATATCTAGAACTTGGATGTGGTAAAGGTGCCTTCATTTCTAAACTTGCTGTGGAAAATCTTGATATAAATTTCATTGCAGTAGATTTAGTAGATGCAATGCTTGGATTGAGTAAAAGAAATATAGAAAAGTCATATAGTGAAAAAAACATAGAGCCGAATAATATCATACTTACAAGACATGATATAGAAAGAATACTAGAGTTTTTGTCAAAAGAGGATGTTGTAGATAGAATATATATTAACTTTTGTAATCCATGGCCAAAGCCAAAACATAAGAAAAAAAGGTTAACTCATACAAAACAATTAAAACTATATAGAGAATTTTTAAGGGATAATGGGGAAATATATTTTAAAACAGATGATGATGGACTTTTTGAAGATAGCATAAAATACTTTCAAGAAGCAGGGTTTGATATAGTCAATAAAACTTATGACCTACATAAAGAGAATATATTTGATAAAACAATAGAAACAGAACATGAAAAAATGTATAGAGAAGAGGGAAAGACAATCAAAGCACTTATTGCAAAGAAGAGGAAAGAGGAAGAAATCAATGGATAGTAAAACAATAATGAAATTTAATGTACTTGCGATAATTTTTATTATCATATTTTCGTTTACTTTGGCACCAAAGACATTGCAAAATGACACTTATTATACAATTAGTATAGGTGAGCATATTATGGAAAATGGATTAGATAGAGAAGATCCATTTGCATGGACAGATTTAAAATACACATATCCGCATTGGTTATATGATACTCGGTACTTATCTTGTATATAATATGTGGGGAATGAACGGAATTTATATTGTTACAGGACTTTTGGCATCACTACTCGGAGCTTTAATTTATATAACATGTGTTAAGGTAAATAAGAATAATTTATTTTCTTTTGCACTAACAATAGGTGTAATGTTTTTAATGACAGACTTTATAGCAGCTCGTGCACAGCTAGTTACGTATATATTATTTGTACTTGAGATGTTATTACTAGAATGCTTTATAAGCTCGAAAAAGAAGAGATATATAGCTGGGCTCGCAATTATTGCATGCTTAATTGCTAACTTACATGCTGCTGTTTTCTATGTATTTTTTATATTACTTCTTCCATATATAGCAGAATACATCATAATTGTAATAAGAGATTCCTGCTTCACATATAAACTGCAAATAAAAAGATTAAAAACAAAGATAGATAAAGCAGTAAAAAAAGAAGAACCGCAAGAGAAAATAGAAAAATTACAAATAAAACTTGAAGGAATTGAAAAAAGATTTGAAAGGCATCAGGAAAATGCAAAAAGAAGAGAGGAAAATCCTTATAGAATAAAATTAGTAAGAAGAGATGCTGTAAAATGGATAATTATTGCCTGCTTACTATTCTTTGCCATGGGACTTTTGACTCCAATTGGGGACGAGCCATATACTCATATATTTAAACTATTATCAGGAGATACAACAGCTAGTATATCAGAGCATCAACCATTAGTGCTATATGGAAATACAGATGTAACAATAGTAATTGTAATGCTAATTGGACTATTAGTTTTTACAGATACAAAAATATCCCTAAAAGATGCTTTTATGATAGCTGGACTTTTGATACTTACATTTTCAGCGAGAAGACAAATATCATTGCTTTTAGTTATAGGAGTATTTTCAGTATCAAAACTAATTTGCGATTTCGTTGCAAAATATGATAAAACTGGGACAGACGAATTTACAAAAATGATGGTGACTTGGAGGGGCAAGGTTTTAACGCTTGTAGTATTGGTCATATGTGCTTTTGCAATGCTTAAGAGTAAAGAAGGACATCAATATATAAATGATACTCAATATCCAGTAGAGCTTGCAAACTATATGCTAGAGGAGAAGGAAAAGGGAGCTTTAGACTTTGAGACAATGCATTTATATAATGACTATAATTATGGAAGCTACTTATTATTTAGGGATATACCAGTATTTATTGATTCACGTGCAGATCTTTATTCTCCAGAATTTAATGAGGAATGTAAGATTTTTGATGATTATATGGATATTTCAAGTATTTCAGTTTACTATGAAGATAAGTTTGAGCAATATGAAATAACACATGCAATAACATATTCAAATTCAAAATTAAA
>JAAWCC010000012.1 GCA_022792975.1 Clostridia bacterium
AATTCATAATCAATAATAAAACGTTCGCCTGTGTCTACATTACGAATTTCTAGTTTATTAACTGTTCCCATAAAAGTTGCATTTATAATTAGTCCTGTTTCACTTTCGCTCTCATTTATAACAGGAGTAACTTTTTCAAGCTCTAACTCAGAAAAAGGAATTGGCTCCTCAATTTCTATAGAAAATGGAAAAGCAAACTTTTTTATAATTTTTGAAATGCTGTGAACTATTGTCTGCATATCTTTAAAATATGGATTTGGGCATAAAATAGAAATTTGAGCTACTTGTTTCTTTACAAACGCTGATACGTCAAAAGCTTGTACATAACCTTCTATATAAACATTTCTAGTATCATTTTTATAATAAATTTTACACCATTCTTTACTTCTAAAATACTTGTATAGTTTCTCTCTGTTTTTTTGAGCATCTCCATTTATATATACTGTAATAACAATTTGTCTATTTACCATTTTTGAACTTTGAAAAGATGAACCATCTCCATTTGCAAACTCTGATGTGATTATGTTAGCTTTTGGTGGATCTAATCCATCTATTTTTACTACTTGGTAATTTTCTTCATTATTAGTAAGTTCAAGAACTGCTCCTTTTGAATTTTCAATTTTTAATGTATACATTTATTTCCTCCTAATTTAGTTGTGCTTTCGTAAATTCTAATAAGTTCTTTGTTTGTCTATACAGTTCTAATCTCGAAGGTTGTTTAGGTGCATTTATTACTTGTGTGAAATTAATATCAGGTGTTGAATTTGATGTACCAGATATATTATTAAATGAATTGTCTTGCATTTGTTTTTTCATATCATCTGCCACTGCTTTAATCCAATATTTATTTCGTTCAAGTGGTACAACAGCCTCTGCTCCATTTCCTTCTAATAATCCAACTTGTCCTTTTTTCAATAATGCTCCACGTTCAAGTTCTGGAATTTGAGGTACACCTATTTGACCTATCCAGCTAAATGGCGAAACGCCTAAAATTTCTATACCACGTATTTTATCTAGCATTGAATTTATTGCATTAAATGGAATTGCAACAACTTTATTTATTCCTCTAATTATTGTATTAACTATATTTTTGAATGCACTTACAATTCCTTCTTTTATTCCACTAAATATTTTTCCACCAGTTGAAAATACATCTTTTACCTTTTGCCATGCATTTTGAAATGTATCTTTAAAAAAAGTTCCAACTTTAGAAAATATCGATTTGATTCCTTCCCATGCATTACTTGCAGTATTCTTTACATTTTCCCACATACCACTAAAAAAGTCATTAACAGGTTTAACAGTATTTTCATAAATCCACATTGCAACATTTATAAATATATTTTTGATTCCTTCCCATGCATTACTTGCAGCATTTTTTATACTATCCCATAAATTACTGAAAAAATCATTGACTGGTTTTATTGTATTTTCATAAACCCATATCACGAAATTCATAAATACATTCTTTACATTTTCCCATATTCCACTAAAAAATTCGCTTAATTGTCCTTGTAAATCTGCCAATCCTTCAAAAATTGCTACAATTATTTGTGGCATAGCTTTTACAAGTTCTATGCAAATCTGAGGTATTGCTTCTATCAGTCCCATTAGCAATTGAACTGCACCTTGTATTAGTATTGGCAAATTTTCAATTAAAGTTTTTACTATTGTTATCACTATTCTTGGTATCTCTGGTATCAATGCTTGTATTATCTGTGGTATTGCTTGTATAATACCCATAAGTAACTGGAGTGCACCATCTATTACAATAGGCAAATTTTCTACTAGCCCATTAACTATTGACTCTATAATAGTAGGTATTGCTTCTACTAGCCTTGGTATAATTTTTGGTATTGCTTCTACTATAGCATTTAATAATTGTAATGCTCCTTGTATCAACGTAGGTATTGCATCTGTTAATCCATAGATAATAGTATCTATAATTTCTCCTATATTAGTAACTAATGCTTCTATAATTATTGGTATTGCTTCTATTATTGCCATAAAAAATTGAACTGCAGCATTTATTAAATCTGGTATTCCATCTATTAAAGCTGTTATAATCACATTTATTAATTGTACTATTTTGATAGTTATTTTTGGGAGCATTTGCCCTAGTCCTGTTAATATACTTTGAATTATCTCTACTCCAGCAGCTACAAGTTGCGGCAACATATTTAATAATGTTTGTATTATTTGAGGTATTATTTCAATAACACTTTTAACCACTTGTGGAGCAGCATTGATAATACCTTCTATTAATGACATTATTATTTGAGAGCCAATACCTAATATGTTTGGTAATATCTTTGTTAGTTTATCTAGCAATACACTTAAAGTTTCTGCTATTCCATTTTTTAATTTTTCTGCTGCTCCTTTTGTTCCATCCATCAAGCCTCTAACACCATCGCCTATTTGTTCTAGTCCGTGGTATCATTGTTATCACTAAATTGGCAAAGCCTTGTTTTAATGCAGTTGTAATCGGCATTGCTACTCTTCCCATTTCTGACATTGCTGTACTCATGTTTGCTGTAGCTTCTCTTGAAGCAATTAAATCCCCATTAACTTCTTTATATACATTTGCTGCATCTTGATATGTTTCACTTAATGTTGTTGTAATTAATGTTGCTCTTTCTTGTTCACTATTACATTTTGCTAATTTGTTATTAAATTCATCCTCTGATATTCCTGCCCAATTTAAAGCATCTGCTAGTGGTCCAGTTACCTGTCCAACTTTTGCTGTTTCATTTGCTGCTTCTGTTAAACCTTCAAGAGGCAAACTATCTCCAAATGTTGCATAGATACCAGTTGCTATATCTGTCCATTTTGAAAGCTCTTGTTCATTTTTAGTAAGCCTTGCTAAATGGTTTACTGCTTCAACTGATTGATCAGTTTCTCCTAAAATTCCAACCATTCCTTTATATGATTTTTGTGCTGTTTCTGTTGAATATCCTGCACTTTTAAATGCTGCCTCAAGCTTTCCCATGTCTTCTATTGTATCTTGCGTTGCTGTTCCTACTGATAGAAATCCTGCTACAGCACCTACAGCTACAGTTGCAATTCCCATCAAACCTTTTTTTAGTCCTCCGCCCAATTTACTTGCTAGACTATCACTATTCTTTTCTGCTTTTTGTGCTGCTTCTCCCACATTATTTAAGCCTCTTGCTGCTTGTCCACTTGATTTAGTTGCTTCTTTTGATCTATCTTCTATCTCACTAAGCGTTTTAGTATATTGTCTTATTTCTTTTTCTGTTTTATTTACAGTTGCTTGTTGATTTAAGATTGTTACTCGTAACTTATCTACTACTTTTGAATTTGCAACTTGTTCCTGCTCGACTTCACTTAATGCTTTTTCATATTTCTTATACTCTTCAGAGGTTTTAGATACACCTTGACTTGATAATTGTTGAAGTTTTTCTTTTAATATATCTGATCTTTTTCCATTTTCTGTTTCTGCCTTTTCTACTTCTTGCAATTGTGATTTGTAGCTATCAAGTTTTTTATTTTCTTCAACTAGTACAGAATTTAATTGTTTTAGCTTTGCATTTAAGCCATCACTTGATTTTGTCCAATCATCCATCCCTGAACTTGCTGCTTTAAATTCTGCATTCGCAAGTTTAATATTTTTAGTTGCTTCTGTTATATTCTCTTTTAGCTCTGATATATCAATTTTATATCTGGTTGTTATATCCTCTCCTTTTGGCATTTGCCCACCTCTTTTTTAGTAAAATAAAAATACCTACCAATTATGGTAAGTATTATAATTCTTAATTTTCTTTTACTGGTACATAATATCTTGTTTTTCCATTTACTTCCTGATAATGTGCTTTATTTACGTCTTTTAAATTTTTATTATGTATTCTTCTCATTAATAAGAATACTTCTGGAAATCTTTGTTTTCGTATTTCAAATGGACTTAGTCCCGGAAAACTTTCGCAAATATTTATCTGTAACTCAAAAAAAACTTCATAAAAGGAAGCATCGCTAGTGCTTCCTTTTATGCGTTTTTTCCGTTCATTCCTTTTTTCATTTCAACTATGCTTGACTTTACAATATCAACTAATATATTTATTATTTCTTTTACTTTTGTATTTTTTAACTCATCATCTGTTATACCTTCAAATACCTCTTTTAGTAATGATTTTATTGTATTCATTCCCCTTGGAATAGCTTTTCCTACAAGCATAATTATTTCTGAATCACTTCCTGTTTTCATTTCGTCTATTTTTACTAGTTCTAAAAAGTCCTCAACTGTTCCAAACATTAAATCATATGTATCATTAATATAAGTTTTTTTTATTTCTTTTTTATTATAAATATTTAATTTTAACTCCATTATAATTTCCTCCTTATGCTACTGCCTTTAAATCATCAGGTGTTGTAACCTTGTCAAAAAATGTTTCTAAATCTGCTTGTCCATCATTATCAACACTTAAATATTTACAAGGTTTATTTTCTGTTTTTTCATAAGTAGCATTTGTATGAATTGATGTATAAGTGTATTCCATATTTGTTGCATCTGTACCATCATTTTTTGTTTGATGTTGTTTATTTCCACCTGTAAATTTTCCTTTATATATCCAATTGTACTCTTCAATTCCACTAACAGTATCTGCTATAAAACCTATTGCAAAATATTTTTTCTTTTTTTGTGTTCCTATCAACGCTCCTGTTGCCTCATCATATGTAGTTCCTTCTATCAATGCTCTTGTTTTTTTATCTGCAACAGATACAACTAATGTATATGTATCTGCTCCCTCTGAGTCAACAATGATTGC
Source organism: Clostridia bacterium (assembly GCA_022792975.1). Next base: position 4,782 of record JAAWCC010000012.1, read on the forward strand.
AGCCATATTATCATAATAATGTGACTCACTTGATTCGCTAACTTCTCCACTTATTGATTGAATTCCAGATAATGGTCGAACTTCTCCATATGTAGCAATGGTTTTTCCTTTCTCATCTATTGTTTCTGTTAATTCTGCTACTACTAAAGATCTAACTCCTCTATATTCTTCAAATTTCATTTTTGTACCCTCCTATAAATTTTCAATTATTTTTACGTCTATTCCACGTCCTGTATACGTTATTTCATCACTCTTAACATCATGACCTTTGCCATAAATAATAAATCCATGTTGATTTAATAATTCCTTTGCTCTCATTAATTCTTTATACACTAGCTCTGGATTGCTCGAATAAAAGTTTAGGTCGAAATACCATATTACAGAATTTTCTTTGTTATCATAAAACGTGTTTCCTAATGTTTCATTATTCCAAAAAGTAAAAAAGCTCTCTGGATATTCTTCATCTATTCCAATGGTTCCTTGTTTTATTATTGGGTATCCTAATGTTTCTATCAATTGCACTAATAACTCTTCCATATTATCCATCTAGCCTCCTTATTTCATCATACAGTATTTCTTTTTGTGCTTCTTTGATTTCATTTTGTGTACTTTTACTCCAAAATGCATTGTATAGTTTTTGATCCTTTTTCATTCTTGGCGTTCCATACATTAAAAATATTGAGGCAAGTCCACCTTCATTTATACTAAATCCTGTTTTTACACTTGCAACATTGCCAATCCATTCAATTTCCGCTTCCCTTTGCAAACTTTTTTCTGTTTGATGTGTTGCATTATGCGGCATAATTGCTTCATCTGCTTTTTTCGTAATTATTGAATGTGTCTTTTTTAATGCTTTTTCAGAAATATTTTTTACATTTGCACCTAATTTATTAAGTCTTGAAATCGCTTCATCAAATCCTTCAAATTCTAAGTAGCATTTATTTGACATCTAAGTGCCTCCTTTAACTCTTCTTACTTTAAATTTTAGAAACTGGTGTCTTTGATTAATATCTTCTGGTTCATTTATAATATCAAATATTGCATTATCACTTGCTCTAGCGATTTTACAATTACTTGCAATATCTGGTCTATACCATGTTTCAATGTTTGCAGTATCTTCTATTGAATATATACCATTTACTGTCTTTTCTGTTCCTCCATAAGTTTTGAAACTTCCAAAAAATAAATTTATAG
>JAAWCC010000013.1 GCA_022792975.1 Clostridia bacterium
AAAAAGACCGCTTCATTTTTGAAACGGTTTAAAGTTTTTGTGTTGTCAAATTCTTATAATCTTGTAATTAAGTTATATCAAGCATTATAGAGAGTTGGACAAAAACTCGTCTTGGTGCGAGCAATGGGATTTGAACCCACACGTGCAGTGCACACACGCTTCTGAGGCGTGCCTGTCTGCCAGTTCCAGCACACTCGCATTTTTATAATAAAAAGTATAGAGTAAACCTATAAGCCGGGTTCTGTCTTTTAAAATAGTCATTTATCTCGAATATGTATCACTACATATCTCTAGCCGCTTGTTTTTAGGAACCGACGAGCAGTCTTATGTCCTTGTTTTGCGTTGCTCCTGATGGGGTTTACACTGACCCTATATGTCACCATATAGGCGGTGAGCTCTTACCTCACCTTTTCACACTTACCGTCTACTATAACGGCGTTTATTTTCTGTTGCACTTTCCTTAAGGTCTCCCTCACTAGACGTTATCTAGCATCATTGCTCTATGGAGCCCGGACTTTCCTCATATACTATGTATATGCGACTATTCAGTTTACTCTATAATTTATTTTAACTTTATTTTTCCTTTTTGTCAAGATTTATCATTTCTTCTACTATCTGAATTGCATTACTAGCAGCTCCTTTTCTTAGGTTATCTGCTACTACCCAGAGATTCACTCCGTTTTTTATACTATAATCTCTTCTTATTCTACCTACATACACTTCATCATGCCCTGATGCTTCTGTTGCAATTGGATAAATTTCAGCACTTGGGTCATCTTGAACTATTATGCCTTTTGCATTTTTTAAGCTTTCTTTTAATTCTCCTAAGTCGAAGTCATTTTCGAGTTCTATGTTTATTGCTTCGCTATGTGAATTTATTACTGGTACTCTTACAGTTGTTGCCGTTATTGGCAAATCTGGTCTATTTAGTATCTTTCTTGTTTCGTTTATCATTTTTTCTTCTTCTTTTGTGTATCCATTTTCTAAGAATACGTCTATATGTGGCAGACAGTTATTTATTATTGGGTATTTGAATTTTTGTAGTTTATAGCCATCTTCCTCTCCATCTTCTAAGTCTTTTATTCCTTTTAAGCCTGCTCCTGATACCGCCTGATAAGTTGAATATACTATTCTTTTAATTTTATATTTGTCGTCAAGTACTTTTAATGGGACTACTGCTTGAATTGTTGAACAGTTTGGGTTTGCAATTATTCCTTTATTGTTCTTTATTTCTTCACTATTTACTTCTGGAACAACAAGTGGTACCTCCTTATCCATCCTCCATGCGCTGCTGTTGTCTACAACTATACAGCCTTTTTCAGCTGCAATTGGTGCAAATTTTTTTGATGCTTCTCCTCCTGCTGAGAATATTGCATAATCAAAGCCTTCGTCAAATGAATTCTCAGTTAATTCTCTTACTGTGTACTCTTTTCCCATAAATTGTATCTTTCTCCCTGCTGATTTGTATGATGAGAAGAATACATATTCTGATATTGGAAGTTTCTTTTCTTCTAGTACTTCCCTTGCCATTCCTCCGAACAACTCCTGTTGCCCCCACTATTGCTAGTTTATATTTCCTTTCCTCTTTCATAATTTGGCATTTCGCCTCCTATTTTATAAAAAACAAATCGTGTATACAGCATATACAGTTATTTACATCTCTTTCGTTCACTGTAACTGAGATTTGCATTTTTGTTCTATCCAAGTTATTAAACTTTAGATTGTTTTTATTTAAAATTTCAATGACTTTACCTTGTGTATCTAAGTCTATGTCTTTTCCAACTATTGATACAATATTTCCGTTTGAGGTAACTCCTGTTACCTTTGGAAGTGTACAATGCTTATTATATGAATTAGACACAACTGTTCCGATCAAGTCTAGACATACTTGATCTAACTATTAATTTTATATTGCTTTCTTTTGCCATCTTTACACATTTATTATGAAGCACACCTGCTCCTAAATTAGAAAACTCTAGCATTTCATCATATGATATATTTTCTAATTTTATTGCATTTTTGACAATTCTTGGATCTGCTGTATATACTCCCTCCACGTCTGTATATATTTCACAAGAATCCGCTTTTAAGGCTGCTGCAAGTGCTACTGCTGTTGTGTCAGAGCCTCCTCTTCCAAGTGTTGTATAATTGTTGTTTTTGTCTATTCCTTGGAAGCCTGTAATTATTACTATTTTGTTTTCTGATAGCTCTTTTTCTATTCTTTCTGTTTCTATTTTTGTGATTTCTGCGTCTCCATAGTTATCATTTGTTAACATCCTTACTTGGAAGGCATTTAATGATACTGCTGGGATTCCAAGTTTGTCAAATGCCATTGCCATTAGAGCTACTGTTATTTGTTCTCCAACAGTAAATAGCATATCCATTTCCCTTTTGGGTACGTTCTCGTTTATTTCATGGCTTAATGAAATAAGTTCATCTGTGTGTTTTCCCATTGCTGAGAGTACTAGAACAATTTTGTTCCCTCTTTTGTAATCCTCGATACATCTATTTGCTACATTGAATATTTTTTCTTTGTCTGCAACTGATGTTCCTCCAAATTTTTTTACCATTAGCATTTTAGTCACCTTGCATTTTTATTAGTATGGAGCTTTTCCTCACAATTGTGGGGTAAAGCTTATATATATATTATATTAAAAACACTGGTAAATGTTTAACTACTTTATTACTTCTTGTACTTTGTTTTTTATTTCTTGTTGCCTTTGTACTGATTCTGGTTTGGATATTTCGGTTTGTACAGATGCAAAATAAATGAATGCTCCAATTAAAATTATGCCTAATAGGATTTTCCATCCTATTAAATAGGCTTGAAGCGGAATTCCGAAGAGTTTTTGCGATAAAATTGATAGCTTTTGTGTTTGGTTTGAATAGTTCTTCTTTTAACCTTAACAAATGCTCACAAGGAACTTGATAAAATTCCGATAATTTATACATATTGTCTAATTCAGGAATTTCTAAATTTCTTTCCCATCTCTTTACTGTATCTATTTTTATATTTATTTTTTCTGCTACTTCTTCTGGTGTTAAGTTTTTATTAAGTCGCAAATTTTTTAGGTATTCGCCAAAGCTTCTATAATTTTCCAAAATTATCCCCTCTTTTGTTTTATATAATTTTATATTAAGTTATAAAAAAATGTCAAGCTTTTCAAAAATTTTTTACAATCAATTGTAAAATGTCACTCTAAATTAATATGGGTTAATTAAAGAAGTAAATTCCACTTTGTAAAAAAATTAAAAGTATGAAAGAAAATTCAAGTTTTCAAGGATTTTCTCACATTTTAATATAGTAAAATCATAAAAAATAT
>JAAWCC010000014.1 GCA_022792975.1 Clostridia bacterium
CATATAAATCGCCTCTTTAAAATTTATGAGGAAAACAAAAAAAAATACCCAAGACAGGCTTATCTTGAGCAAATTTTCATTTCTTCTATACTATTATTATAAATGTTTATATTATTAAAACAATGAAATGATTTTGAACTGTTTTTGAATTGTTATTTTAGTAGATTTATAATCTACGCAGGAAAGTACTCATAAGGAGTACATAAAACACATAAAAGGCAAGCCTTTTAGATTATTAACTTTGATTTTTTCTTATTAAGTTTTTAATAAATGTACCAGCCATGAGAATTTTATAATATATATTAAATTTTGCCTAGTCATATTATTACTTTATAATTGTATGGCTATTTTTATTTAATATAAATTAAAGAGCTATGTTTCCATAGCCCTTTTTCGATTGTTAGTTATTTGGTAGGTGTATCATTTCCTACATCTCTTTTGACCCATAGGGTGCGTGGTTGACACAATTTACCACCTCAAATAACTATTTATATTGTACTTTAATTATACAACTTTTATTCATAATTGTCTAGTTTTTCAAACAATAAATTTTCTTTTTTATTTCGTTTTATCTTATTAAAAGTTTTATTTCCTATTTTTATCATAGTTATTATAGAATTTTTTGTATGTTTTTCATCGTTTAATACTGCAATTTTTAAAACTACATTTAGATTTGATTTTTCATCTAAAGATTTTATTAATACCAACGTATTCTCTCTATTATTCCAATCTTTATAAATATGATCTGGACTATATAATATATCTGGTAAGTAATCTTTTACTTGATTAAATAATTGAACTCTTTTCGTTTCAACGTGATTCATTCTTTCATATGTAAAAATAACTTCATCTGTTATCAAATGTTCTCCAATTTCTTCAAAAAGTTCTATATTTAATTTACCAATTTCTATGTATTCTATTTCTTGCATTAAATCTTTCCTTTCACATATGATTTTACTACAAATATATGTATATTTCAATTAAAATTGGTAAAAATTTCAATACTAATTAAAGATTAATAGCATATGTGCAAAAATTGAACATATGCTATTAAATTCAATAAATATATTTTGAAAAGGTTTACTTGGTGTACTTTAATTTACTAAGTGAACTGATTTGAATTTTACAGTCAATAGCACTAAATTTTTTCAAGTGATAACATCATGGTACAGAAGAATTGGCACATTTGGAAATTGTTGGAACAATTGTACACCAGCTAACAAGAAATGCTACAATTGAAGAAGTTGAAAAAGGAGGGCTTGCGCCTTATTATACAGACCATGGTCTTGGAGTATATCCACAAGCTGCAGCTGGTACTCCATTTACAGCAGCATATATCGCAGTAAAAGGTGACCCTATTGCAGACTTGCAAGAAGACTTAGCAGCAGAACAAAAAGCTAGAGCAACTTATGAGAAACTAATTGATTTATGTAGAGACTACCCAGATGTAGTTGATCCACTTAAATTCTTAAGAGAAAGAGAAATCGTCCATTTCCAAAGATTTGGAGAAGCACTTCGTGGAGTTCAAGATAGACTTGCAGATAAAAAATTCTATATGAATAGCAACAATCCAATTTTTGTCAATAATAATCCTGCAAATGGCACTATGCAAAATATGAATATGAACAATAACAATAATTGCGGTTGTGGTAGATAATATATTAAATGGGGAGGAGGTCCTCCCCTACCTTACTTTTGTGATACTATTTCATATTAATTATCCTTTAAAAATTGTATTAAGTCCTTATTTACACTATCCTTTACTTCATAAAAAGCTCCATGCCCCGCCTTTTCAAAAAGATATAATCTAGAATTACCAATGTTTTTATTCATGATTTCTGCCATCTTAAATGAACAAATTTTATCCTCTTTTCCATGAAAAATACCAGTTGGTACATTAATATATCTCAAATCATTAAATAAGTCTTCATCCCTTAAAGCAATTAAAGAATTCATTTCTCCTAATCCAGATGCACTATTGTTTAAACCTTGAAACCATTCTTTAAAAGGTTTTGATTGCTCCTTATAAAAAAATATGCTTCCAAAATATTCATTTAATGCTGGTCTATCATTAAATCCTAGTTTAATCAAATTATTCGTATCTTCTAACGATTGACCATATGGGTTATAATAAGATTTACTATAACTTGGAACAGCAGCATCTAACAAGCATAGCCTTTTTACACCATACCCCTGATACCTTCTCATATATCTAGTAACAATAGCTCCCCCCATTGAAAAGCCTAATAAATCAAAATCCCACAAATTTAACATATATATAACATAATATAAATCTGTCGCAAACTGATTATAATTGTATCCCGTGCTTGTTTCCTCCGAATTTCCAAAGCCTCTTAAATCAATAGTAATAATTCTATAATTACTATTCAATAGAGCTGGAATTTGATATTCAAACATCTTATGTGATAATGGCCACCCATGAACTAATACTATTGTTTTAACTCCACTCGGGTTTAATTCATAGACTGCTATTTTGGCATTATCACTTGAATTTATAAAAAACATTTGCTTTCCTCCTATATTTTTTTATTATAGTCTATTCAAAATTTTTTATATTGTAATTAAAAAGCTATTTTTTAATAAAATTAATAGTGGAGGTATTACATGGAAAATAAAAAAATAAGAAGCTATCAAATATTTAGTGTACTTTTTGCATTTATATTAGGTACACTTCTGCATTTCACATATAAATTATCTAATAATAATATGTTAGTAGCAGCATTTTCTGCAATTAATGAAAGTGTATGGGAGCATCTAAAATTATTATTCTTTCCTATGTTATTAACTACAATAATTGGGTACTTTTATATAGGAAAAA
>JAAWCC010000015.1 GCA_022792975.1 Clostridia bacterium
ACAAGGAATATTTGTAAATTTCAAAAATGTGCTTAGAACTACCAGAAGAAAGATACCATTTGGTATTGCTCAAATAGGAAAAGCATTTAGAAATGAAATAACTCCAGGTAATTTTATATTTAGAACTAGAGAATTTGAGCAAATGGAAATTGAATTCTTCTGCAAACCAGGAACTGATTTAGAATGGCATGAATATTGGAAAGATTTTTGCAAAAAATGGCTTTTATCACTTGGCATAAAAGAGGGAAATATCCGTTTAAGAGACCACGAAAAAGAAGAATTAAGCCATTATAGTAATGCTACAACTGATATAGAATTTGCCTTCCCATTTGGCTGGGGAGAACTTTGGGGAATAGCTGACAGAACAAACTTCGACCTTTCACAACATATAGAGCATTCAAAAGAGGATTTATCATATTTAGAAGAAGAAACAAAGGAGAGATATGTACCTTATTGCATAGAACCATCTCTTGGGGCAGATAGAGTGTTATTAGCTTTTCTTTGCAATAGTTATGAAGAGGAAGAAATAGCAGATGGAGATGTAAGAACAGTATTAAAATTACATCCAGCACTTGCACCATTTAAAGCTGCTGTACTTCCACTTACAAAAAAGCTTTCAGGTAAAGCAGAGGAAGTATATCAAATGCTTACAAAAAGTTTTATGTGTGATTATGATGAGGCAGGAAGCATAGGAAAAAGATATAGAAGAGAGGATGAAATCGGTACACCTTACTGTATTACAATAGATTTTGATACAGAAGTAGATAACACTGTTACTATAAGAGATAGAGATACAATGGAGCAGGAAAGAGTTAGGATAGAGGATTTAACAAGCTGGATTGAAGAAAAGATAAAATTTTAAGCAATTAAATAGCTTCTTAATTTGCAAGTTTATGTGAATTAAGAAGCTATTTATGTTAAACATAATTTTTTTGACTTTTTACATAAAATGTTGTATAATTAATATAGCGAGAGTGTCTTGCAAGAGAATTGTTTTATGAGCACAATTGCTAAAAAAACAAGAAGAGAGGTTTGCGAATGTCAGAATTTGTTGCGTTAACAGAGGTGTGGAGAAATCCAGAGCTGCTGGGGAGCAATAGAAGCCTCCTTGAAAGCTATGTGGATTACAGACCAGATGTCGAGTTTTTAATATCCGACATAGGAATCAAAAGGAAGTATCGGATCAGCAGAAAGGACGTAGGATGGCATGTATGGTGCTCCAAACAAAAAAATGGAATGAAAATATATGCTATTCCTGAAAAGCCAATCGAAGCAGTCACATTTTTCAAAAATAGTAAAGGGTGGATTGGAGTAAATGAACTAAGTACGAAGCTTGCTAGTTCAGCTAGCTGTCTGCGGCTAAACGGCAGAGGAAGTTGTTTGACTTTCAAGATTTATGCTTCTATGCCTGCGGAATTGAAGGATAAGGTGTCTGACTTCTGCTGGATTTTCAAGAACCGCATCGTGAACATTGAAAACGATAGCGATTTAACCTGGTATAGAAATGGGAAACTGGAGAATGCTAGTCTGTATGACTGTGGCAGTGGAGTTTGCAGTATTGCAAGGCCATTTTATCCAGTTGTGGAGCTTCCCACAGATATCCTCGTAAGGATTGGATGCAAGAACAGAAATGGAAGAACGGTAAAAAGCTCCTTGCGTCTTATGCTTCCCTGATGTGAAAACCTTATAGGCAATTGCTTCTAACAAATGCTTATAGCGAATAAGACCTACAATGTAAAGTTGTGGGTCTTATTCGCTCTTTTTTCATAAAATGCTTCAAAAAATAATAAGTTTGTGATAGAATAAATAATATTAAAGGAGAGTTTAAGTTATGGATAATATAGAAAAAATTGCTAGAAATTTGGGAAAAAATAAATTTTTTTTAAATGAGGATATGTCAAAACATACTACCTTTAAGACTGGTGGAAAAGCTGATTTTTTTGTCAAGATAAATAATTTAGAGGAATTAAAATTTGTTTTAAACTTTGCTAAAGAAATAAATTTACCTTTGTTTATTTTAGGAAATGGTAGCAATATTTTAGTTAGAGATAAAGGTGTAAGAGGTATTGTTTGTCAAATTGGAATTGACAAATTTGAGATAGAAGAAAAAGGAAACGATATTTTTGTTTATTTAGGAAGTGGAAATAAAAATGCAATTGTTTCAGCAAAGTTATTAAATTTGAGTATTGAAGGCTTTGAATTTGCAGCTCGGAATACCACGGAACTATTGGAGGAGCAATTAAAATGAATGCAGGTGCTTTCGGAAGGGAAATGAAAGAAATTATTGTTTCTAGCACCTATATGGATGAAAACGGAGGGATAAAAAAAATAAATTTTGAAGAGCACGAATTTTCTTATAGAAAAAGCTTTTTTTCTGATAAAAAGTACATAATATTAGAAACAATGCTAAAACTAAAAAGAGGAGTTAAAGAAGAAATAGAAAGCAAAATAAAAGAGTATTCAAGCTTGAGAAAACAAAAACAACCATATAATATGCCCTCAGCAGGAAGTACATTTAAAAGAGGAAACGATTATATAACAGCTGAACTAATTGACAAATGTGGTTTGAAAGGGAAACAAATAGGAGGAGCAAAGGTTTCCGAAAAACATGCAGGGTTTATTGTAAATACAGGAAATGCAACTTCGAGTGACATTTTGGAGCTTATAGAATATGTAAAAAAGACTGTATATGAAAAAACCAAAAAGGAAATCGAATTAGAGATAGAAATAATTGGGGAGGAATAAGATAAATTTTTCTTGTCTTTGGAAGCTGCTATTAAAGTATGATAAGAAGAGTAGTTATAAAAAAACACTTGCAATTATTACAAAAATGTAGTAAAATAATAAAGTATGAAAAAATTACCTTTTTCTTGGCTTAAGGTTATAACACCACTTAAGCTCAGAAAATGGCAAATCAAGAAAGTTGGAGGTGTAAATATGACAAAGGAAAGAAAACAAGAAGTTATTCAAACTTATAAAAGAGACGAGAAAGATACTGGTTCTCCAGAGGTTCAAGTTGCTCTTTTAACAGAAAGAATAAACGAGCTTACTGAGCATTTAAGAATTCACAAAAAAGATAATCACTCAAGACGTGGTCTTTTAAAGATGGTTGGTAAGAGAAGAAATCTTTTAAACTATTTAGCTAAAAAGGATGAAACAAGATATAAAGAAATAGTTGAAAAATTAAACTTAAGAAAATAGTAAAATTGGGGCGTTTTGCGTTTACTGCAAACGCCTCTAGGTATATTAAACGGAGGTTAGTGATTAGAAGTTAGAGGTTAGAAGGAAAAATGCCTTATAAGCTCTAACTACTAACTGCTGGCTTCTAAAAAAGAAAAGAGGTAGATTTATGTTTAAAGCATTTGAAACAGAGCTTGCAGGAAGAAAATTAGTAATTGAAAGTGGCAAGATAGCAGAGCTTGCAAATGGAAGTGTAATGGTTAGATATGGAGAGACAGTAGTGATGGTAAATGTTACAGCTTCTAAAGAACCAAAGGAGGGAATTGACTTTTTCCCATTATCAGTAGATTATGAGGAGAAGCTTTATTCAGTTCGGTAAAATTCCTGGTGGATATACAAAAAGAGAAGGAAAACCAGCAGATAAAGCAATTCTTACTTCAAGGGCGATTGATAGACCAATTCGTCCATTATTCCCAAAGGATTTTAGAAATGATGTATGTGTAATTGCAACAGTTTTATGTGTTGAGCCTGATAATTCTCCAGAAGTTGCAGCTATGATTGGAGCATCTGCGGCTCTTGCAATATCAGATATTCCATTTGGTGGGCCAACAGCAGCAGTAAATGTTGGTTATGTTGATGGAAAGATTGTAATTAATCCTAATTTGGAGCAAAGAGCAAAAACAGACTTAGTTTTAACAGTTGCAGGAACAATGGATAAAGTTACAATGATTGAAGCTGGTGCAAATGAAATTCCAGACGCAACAATGCTAGAAGCAATTAAAGCAGGACATGCAGAAATTATCAAAATTTGCAAATTTATATCTGATATTCAAAAGGAAATAGGGAAACCTAAATTTGAGTACAAATCTTTTGCAGTAGCTGAAGAGTTATATTCAGAAATTGAAGAAAATTTCAAAGATAGAATGTATCAAGATGTACAAGCTAGTGATAAAGAGGTAAGAGATGAAAACATTGATAAATTAACAGAGGATATCAATGCATATGTTACAGAAAGATATGGAGAGGAATTTTTAGAAGAAAGAAAACAAGAAATCGGTGAAATTATCTATAAATTAGAGAAAAAATGTGTTAGAAAAATGATATATGAAGAACATAAACGTCCAGATGGAAGAAAAATAGACGAAATAAGACCATTATCATGCGAAGTTCGGAATTCTTCCAAGAGTACATGGAAGTGCAATTTTCACAAGAGGTCAAACTCAAGTTATGTCTATTGCAACCTTAGGGATGCTTTCAGAGGCACAAAGCCTAGATGGAATAGACGAGGAAGTCTCTAAACGTTATATGCATCAGTATAATTTCCCTGCATATAGTGTAGGAGAGGCTAGAACATCTCGTGGACCAGGAAGACGTGAAATAGGACACGGAGCACTTGCAGAAAAGGCTTTAGTTCCAGTTTTACCTTCAGAGGAGGATTTCCCATATGCTATAAGAGTAGTTTCAGAAGTGCTAAGTTCAAACGGCTCTACATCGCAAGGAAGTATTTGTGGAAGCACCTTGGCTCTTATGGATGCAGGTGTACCACTTAAAGCCCCAGTTGCAGGAATTTCAACAGGACTTGTTACAAGTCCAGAAGACCCTGACAAGTATATTATGCTTACAGATATTCAAGGCATAGAGGATTTCTTCGGAGATATGGACTTTAAGGTTGGTGGAACACATAAAGGAATAACTGCTATACAAGTAGACATTAAAATCGATGGCTTGACATATGATATTATTGAAGAGGCTTTTGCAAGAACTAAAAAAGCAAGGGAGTATATTTTAGATGAAATAATGTTAAAGCAAATAGCTGAGCCAAGAAAAGAATTATCTAAATATGCACCTAAGATTACTACTATAAAAATAAATGTAGATAAAATTAAAGACGTTATTGGACCTGGCGGAAAAATGATTAACAAGATTATAGATTTAACTGGTGTGAAAATAGATATACAAGAGGACGGAAATGTCTTTATATATTCTTCTGACCAAGAAAGCGGAAATAAGGCACTAGATATGATTGACGAGATTACAAGAGAGATTGAGCTTAATGGGATATATGAAGGAAAAGTTGCAAGAATAATGAATTTTGGTGCTTTTGTTGATATTGGTGGGGGAAAAGAAGGATTACTTCATATTTCTAAGATATCAGAAAAACGTATCAATAAGGTTGAGGACGTTCTTAATATAGGAGATACAGTTAAGGTTAAAGTTTATGAGATTGACGAGCAAGGAAGAATTAATTTGACTGCTAAAGGAATTTAGGATTATTTTAATAAAATTTCTTTCTTAAAATAATCTTAAATCTAGAGGAAAAATTTGCATTTTTTTAAACAATGTAGTATAATAGATAATGGTTAGGGAAATAAGCCTTTAACTAAATTAAACAAGAGAGGTTTGAAATGGAATATTTATATATATTACAACAAGCAATAATTTGTATAATAACAGTATTCTGGTTATATCAATTGCTAATTAGTATATGTTCATTTGTAAAACTTAAAGATAAACCGATGCTTACAGATAAACAGCATAAATTTATGGCTATAATTCCAGCACATAATGAAGAAGCAGTAATAGCAAATTTAGTAGAAAGTTTAAATAATCAAAGCTACCCTAAAGAATTATTTGACATTTATGTTATAGCAGATAATTGTACAGATATGACTAAGGAAATTGCAGAGAAAACTGGGGCTATAGTTTATGAA
>JAAWCC010000016.1 GCA_022792975.1 Clostridia bacterium
ATAACGAGAAGTATTAAAGCAATAATAAAACTTTCGTGTGCGATTGAAATTACAATTGGAACTATAAGTATAAACCTAAGTAATGTTAGGATATTTGGTACATGTTTTAGCATATATATATTTCTCCTCTTTGAACTTATTATTTTTCAAAAGTCAATTCTTTATTCCTCAAATCAACTTTAATATTATTCCCATTTATTATTTCCTGCCTTAATATTTTCTCTGAAATCTCATCCTCAATATACTTTTGAATAGCACGTCTTAAAGGTCTAGCACCATATTTTAAGTCTGTTCCTTTATCTAATAAATATTCCTTTGCTTTGAGAGAAACCTCAAGTGTAATATTTTTTTCAGATAAAGCCTTCTTAGTATCCTCAAGCATCAAATCAATAATTTTCAACAATTGTTCCTTTGTTAAACTATTAAATACAACGATTTCATCAATTCTATTTAAAAATTCTGGTCTAAAGGTTTCCTTCAAACTATCTAAAATCTTGCTAGAATCTAAAAGAGCCTGCTTACCAAAACCAATAGAATTATTATTCAAATTAGACCCAGAATTAGAAGTCATAATAATTATTGTATTTTCAAAACTTACAGTATTCCCTTGAGAATCTGTCAACTTTCCATCATCTAAAACTTGAAGCAAAAGGTTGAAAACATCACTGTGAGCTTTTTCGATTTCGTCTAAAAGCACTATTGAGTATGGTTTTCTTTTAACTTTTTCTGTGAGCTGACCTGCATCATCATATCCAACATATCCTGGAGGAGAGCCTATTAATTTAGCAGTAGAATGAGATTCCATATATTCTGACATATCAACTCTAATAATAGCATCTCTATCACCAAACATTTCAAAAGCAAGTGTCTTTGCAAGTTCTGTTTTACCTACACCTGTTGGACCAACAAATAAGAATGATGGTGGTCTTCTTGTAGATTTAAGTCCTGCTCTATTTCTTCTAATAGCACGAGCAACAGAAGATACAGCATCTTCCTGACCAATTATTTTTTTATGAAGATTTCCTTCAAGGTTAAGTAATCTTGCAGTTTCTTCTTCTGTAATTTTTGTTACAGGAATTTTTGTCCAATGCTCGATTACTTCTGCAATATCTTGGATTGTAACTTCTTTTAATTTTAAATTTTTGTTTATTTCTTCGATTTCTTCTAGTAATTTGCATTCGCGAGTTTTTAAATCAGCAGCCTTTTGATAATCCTCTGTTGAATCAGCCTGGGCAGCTTCATTTTTCTCCTCCTGCACTATTTTAAGTTCATTTTTAAGCAATTCTAATTTATAAAGTTCTTTGTTATCTAAATTTATTCTAGAACAAGCTTCATCTAAAATATCAATAGCCTTATCAGGTAAAAATCTATCATGTATATATTTTTCAGACATATTAACAGTAGCGCGAATAACTTCATTTGATATTTTAACTTTATGAAATTCCTCGTAGTACTTTTTTATACCACATATAATATCAGTAGCTTTTTCGATATTTGGCTCCTCGACAAGTACTGTTTGAAATCTTCTCTCTAAAGCAGAATCCTTTTCAATATATTTTCTATATTCTTTTAAAGTAGTAGTTCCAATCAATTGAATTTCTCCACTTGCAAGAGGTGGTTTCAAAATATTTGCAGCATTCATAGCATTTTCACCGTCACCTGAGCCTACAATACTATGTATTTCGTCAATAACCAAAATAATATTTTTCAAGGCTTTACATTCATCAATAATCCCTTTCATTCTGGCTTCGAATTGACCTCTGAACTGAGTACCTGCAACAACTGATGTCATATCTAATAAATAAACCTCTTTATTTAAAAGCTTAGCTGGAACTTGCCCTTGAGCAATAGCAATTGCAAGCCCTTGAGCAATGGCGGTTTTACCAACACCAGGTTCACCAATTAAGCAAGGGTTATTTTTTGTACGCCTATTTAAAATTTGGATAATTCTTCTAATTTCAAGATTTCTACCAATTACTGCATCTATTTCATTATTCTTAGCTTTACTAGTAAGATTTGTTCCATATAAATCAAGATATTTCTTCTTTTTTTCTTTAGTTTTTTTATCCACTTTAACTCTTTTATTACTATTTGATTTATTTTGGGCCTCCGCATTTGGAGCTGTATTAAATATATTACCGATAATTGCACCAATTGGAACCATATTCTCATTAGCCTCATCAAAGTCCATGTCAGATAATTCCATATTATTAGAAATATTATTAAACATTGTTTCAAATTGTTCTGCAACATTTGCAAGATCTATATCATTATCGCCAAGTACAGATTGTAAAGGATTAATACCCTTTTCTCTAGCACAGTTCAAACAATAACCTGTAACATGCTTTGGATCCTCCTTTGTAGGAGCGTTAATAAAAATTACTGCCTGTTCCTCTTTACATACTGAGCATAACATAATTTAAAGTCCTCCTTTTCACTTTGCTATATCTAATAATAATACTACAAAAGCCCTAAAAAGTCAAGCTGTAAAGACAGAGCAAACACGCCTAAAATTCACCAAGAAAGAGAAAAAGAGATATAAAGTGAAGGGCCTTTAAAGACAAGGGGACGGAGCTTTTGTCTTGCGGAAAATTATATGTTTGCAAATGATTAAAAATATGGTATAATATATATAGTTATATAGTTCAAAAGAAAAGGAGAAGCAAAACGATGAATAAAGAAATTAAAATAAGAAATATATGTTTTATAATAATTATTATAATCTGTGTATTAGCATTATCATATGGAGTATATTATGATATCTTTATAAAAAATAGTCCAGCAAAAGCACCAAAGGTTCCAATTTCAACAGTTGATGTAGAATTTGAGGAATTATTTGATAATAGTTTGCATCTTCAGGATTATAATAGTGCAGGATTTACATTAAAAGAGGAGCCAACAAAAGAGATAGTTTATACAGAATATACATTAAATGAAATTTTCGAAGGAAAATATGATATACATGTAAATATACCTATAATAAACATAAATCATGAGAATATAACTAAAATTAATAAGGAAATAACTTCAATATTTTATGATAAAGTAAATAGCTTAATTGAGGCATCAAAAGAAGAAGGTGCTTCAAGAAGTATATATACAGTTTCATATACAGCATATTTAAATGAGAATATTTTATCTTTAGTAATTAAAGCTACACTTAAGGAGGGAACAAATGCACAAAGAGTAATAATTCAAGGATATAACTATAATTTATCAACAAACCAGCTTCTAAAGCTCGAGGATGTATTAGAAGTAAAAAAGATAGCAGTGGAAACAGTTGAAGAGGAGATAAATAAAACTATACAAGGTGCAATTGATTATTCTCAGAATATGTCGTCTCTTGGGCATGAAACATATAAAAGAAATATAAAAAATACAATATATCAAGTAGAAAATTCAAATAACTTCATATTAGGACCAAATGGAGCTATATATATCATATATGCATATGGAAATACAAATTTCACAACAGAAAATGATATTGTTTATATAAAATAATTTAATGAAATGAAGCAAGCCTAAAATACTAGAACAATGCTTTAACAATGAGTATTCATATGAATAAATTTCAGTAAGAACTTTCAGACTGTTGACAAAGTAAATTTTGCTAACAGTCTTTTCTTTTTATAAATACAATGCAAAGAGCTTAGAGGGGAAACTCTAAGCTCTTATAAAATAAAAAATAAAAGGGGATGTTTTTCACTATTTGTATTTAGTGTAACTATAATATAACAATAAAATTTGTCCATTGTGTGAACTTGAGGTGAAAGCTTATTAAAAAAACTCTTAAGAAAAAATGAAGGTCTACAATCTAAAGACTTGCAATATAATAAATAAAAAAGGAGAGAAAATATGGGACGAAGATTGAGCAAAATAACAGCCTTTTTGGAGATGCCAGAGGAGATTATGACCGATAAACCAAGAACAACAATAGTTGGCTTTGAAGAATTAGTAATTGAAAATTACAAAAATATCCTAGAATATGATGAAATATTCATAAAGGTAAATACATATGTTGGAGCAATAAATATTTCAGGGGTCAATCTGAAGTTAATACAAATGAATAAAGATGACATTATGGTAATGCGGAAGAATTGATAGTATAGATTTTGAGCAAAATGAATAGAAAGGAAGAAGAACTTGATATTTAAGATTTTGATTAGGTATATCCTAGGATATGTGAATATTTCTATCCAAGGATATTACATAGAAAGATTTATAAATGTTTGTATAGCTAAAAATATATTCTTATGGAATGTGAAAATAGAAAAATCCACTTATGCACATGCAAATATTGGGTTAAGAGATTTTAAAAAATTAAAAGATGTAGCTAGAAGAACTAATTGTAGAATAAAACTAAATACTAGACGAGGACTTCCATTTTTAATGGATAGATATAAAAAGAGAAAAATATTTTTCATGTTCTTAGCTATAATTACAATTTTTATATATACTGAATCAAAATTTGTTTGGAATATTGAAATACAAGGTGCAAACAGAATATCAGAGAGTGAGATTTTAGAAGTACTTGAAGAAGGTGGTCTAAAAATTGGAGCTAAGAAATCAAGTATTAAGCCAAAAGAAATTATAAACCAAATAAGACTAAAACGTGATGATGTTGCATGGATGAATATTGATATGAAGCGGAACTAATATAATAGTAGAAATTGCAGAAACAACAGAAAAGCCAGAAATAATACCAATAGACGAATATTGTAATATAGTTTCAAAAAAGAAGGCAGAAATAGTAAAAATAACTTCTGCAAATGGTACTCAAGCAGTTAAAATAGGTGATACAGTTGAAGCAGGAGGAATGTTAATAGGTGGCTGGATGGAAGGAAAATTTACGGGAACCAGATATGTTCATGCAAGAGGAGAGGTTATAGGAAAAGTTTTATATAGCAAAAAAGAAAAAATGGACTTAAAGCAGGTATCCGTAAAGAGAACAGATAAGAGCCAAAAAAAGTACTATATAAAATTTAATAATTTTGAAATAAATTTCAATAAAAGGCTTCCAAAATTTCAAAAATATGATACAATAAATGAAGAGAAAAAATTAAAACTATTTTCTGATTTTTATTTGCCAATAACCCTAGGGATTTCTACATATTACGAATTAGAAGAAGCAAACGAGG
This sequence comes from Clostridia bacterium, assembly GCA_022792975.1. The sequence goes on from JAAWCC010000016.1 coordinate 5,139, forward strand.
TATTAACACTAAAACAAGCAAAAGAAAAGCTAACAGAAAAGCTGAAAAATGAGCTGTTAGAAGAAATAGAAAATAAAGAGGATATAAAGAATATACAGATAAATGCAGCAGAAGAACCGACAGCCGTAGAGGTAGAAGTGATATATGAAGTGCTTGAGAGTATTGGAACTGAAGAAAAGATAATTAATTATTAGGAGGGATACCATGGAAGAAAGAGGACTGAGAGTCGCAAAAACAGATAAGGCATTTTTTTCAAAAATTTCAACAACAATTAGCAAATTATTAATACCAACAAAAATAGGGATTAATGGAATGCTAATAACCTTAAAAAGAAATAATGTATTGAAAAATTATGAAATAACAACAAATAATAAAGAGGAAGAAAAGGAGGAGCAACTCCAAAAGAAGTATGAGGACGCATTTATATTATATTTAGAATCAATTGATAAATATGTAATGGATTCAATTTATAAAAAGGTTACAACTAAGACAGCAACAGCTTTTGAAGAAGAAGCTCTTTCAAGATATTATGCAGTAATACATTTAAAAGAAACACAATATTTAGAATACAAATATAGAAAACAAAAATACTTATTAGATTTAGATTATATGTCATTAAAAAATGAAAACAAGGAGAAACAATTATCTAGATTTAATAGCTTCTATGCGTCAAAAATGAATGGTATATATAAAGGAATTCTTAAAAACTATTCTGTTCAATTAGCAGATAAAATGTCTACAAATTTACTAGACAAAAATGAAATATATGATAATATATTCGAAACATTAGAAGATTATATTGCAAATATCCTTCCAATAAAGATTAAATTAGAGGGAAAAGAAAATTACAAAGAAATACTAGCAGAAAATGAAAAAGTAGAAGGATTTCTAGCAGGAAAGCTAGATACAAGAGATCAAATAGAAAAAAAGATGTGTTTACTTGCAATAAGCAGGAAGTTATTTACACATAGTGTACCACTTGTAGTTGCAGAACAATGCTATGAAAAGCTACTAGAAGAAACAAGGAAATTAATTACCAATTCCACAGTAGAATTAAAGAAGGATAAGGCATATAATCTGCTCATAAATTTAATAGAAGAATATAATATAAGACTTCTTTCAAGTAAAATTTATTGGGAGGTTCCACAGGAAAGAGAAGGCTTTAAAAAGTTTTGGGAGGAATACAAGTCAATAGATAGCTCAAACCAAGACGGACAAGTCAAAAAAGAAATATTATTTATTAAAAAAGAGATAGAAAAGCTAGAAGAAAGTTCAGAAAACAACCAAATCATTAAATTTTATAAAAATAAACTTGTAGAATATGGAGTTTTAAAGAGACTTAAAAACTCTTGCAAAACATTTAAAAACCAATGCATGAAGAAAGTTGTGAGAGTATGAGAGAACTTGTAGAAGTTGTATTTGAAGGAGTAGCAGAAGAAGCAAAATATAAAAAAATCATAGATACAGTATATGAAAAGTGCTTTAAGGAAGAAGACCTATACGATTATAACATTTATATAAGTATAATAATTTCAAATGAGGAATATATAAGAAAAGCAAATGAGAAATATAGGAATATAGATCAAGTAACTGATGTACTATCGTTCCCAATGTTTGCACCAGAAGAAATTAACGAAGCTAAGAAAAATAAAGAAGCTCTAGGAGATATAATTATTTGTATTCCTAGAGTAGAAGAACAAGCAAGGGAATATGGACATAGTTTCGAGAGAGAATTTGCATATATGTTAGTTCATGGATTTTACCACCTTATGGGATATGACCATATAAGAGATGAGGATAAAAAAGAAATGAGAGCAAAGGAAGAAAATATACTAAAAAATGTAGGATTTGAAAGGGTTGAAGATTAAACTATGAAGACTAAAATACTAATTGTAATACTAGTTTTAGCAGTTATCGGACTAGGAGTTTTATTTGGAATAAAGTTTGTAGAAAATCAGGATGGTGGAACAAAGACAGTAAGTGAAGATAGTAACAACGAAGAGAATATAATGACAGTGGGACTTGATAATAAACCAGAGGAACCAAAAAGCAAATATTCAAGCGATACAAGAACTATTGCTGTTACGATAGACAATGTTGGAACAGCAATACCTCAGACAGGATTTAATGATGCAATGCTTATCTATGAGGCAATAGTTGAGGGAGGATATACTAGATTTTTAGCAGTATTTAAAGATCCAACGGTTGAATCTATCGGACCCTCGAGGTCTGCAAGGCCATATTTTATAGACTATGCTATGGAAAATGATAGCATATTTGTACACTATGGTGGAAGCGATAAAGCACTTGCAGAAGTAAAAAGCTTAGGAATAAATAATGTCAACGGGATAGAATCACCAGGAAAAGTATTCTGGAGAACAAACAAGAAAACGGCTCCACACAATGCGATTGTAAATGTTGCTGAAGTTTGGAGGTATGCAGAAGGTAAAGGATATAGAACAAAAACAACTCGGAAGGAATGTATTGAATTATAAAGTAAAAGGAGTAGAACTTACAGATGGAGAAGCTGCTCCAAAGGTAACAATACCATATGCACATTCAAATGTAAATTTCAGATATAATGAAGAAAAAAAGTCTTATGAAAGATATGTAGGAAATACAGTGCAAAAAGACTGGATATCAGGAGAAGTATTAACTGCAAAAAATATTATAATAACATTTGCAAATAACTATACAACAGATGAGGAGAATGGATATGGAAGGCAAGCGCTTCAAAATACAGGTACACTAGATGGTTATTATATAACAGAAGGAAAAGCTGTAAAGATAAAATGCAAAAAAACATCAAGAAGTGCAAAAACAGAATATCAAGATTTAACTGGAAAAGAAATTGAAGTAAACGATGGTAACACATATATTCAAATCGTGCCACCAAGCATGAAAATATCATTTATTTAATAAATAAGAAAAAAAGAAAGCGATAAATTATACATAAATTTTGCTTTCTTTTTTCTTATTTTCATGCAGATTTATCAAATTATTAACTATCAAATTTTTAGCAGATAAAATAGTCTTTATTTGTCTTAATTTAGCATTTAGGTAAAAAGTATGCTATTCTAAAAAAGAATTATGGTTCAACATAGTTTTAATCAAGGCGAATCTTGCCAAGAGAATTTCCAAAAAAAGAAGGAATATAAGTGAAGAAAATTATTATTTTTTTGTGCTTTTTAATGTGTTCTTCAGTTTTAATAATCACTTTAAAGAACATATATTTTGAGAGCCAAACTAAAAAAATTGAAAAAAACCTAGATACAATTATAGAAGAAAAAAAGATGGATAGTCTAAAAAAACAAAATCATAAATTTGAAGAGGGAATAATTGGTATATTAATAATTCCTAAACTAGAAATAAAAGCGGTGATAAAAGAGGGAACAAACAAAGAGGTATTAAAACATGCAATTCGGACACTTTGAAGGGACCTCTAAATACATGCGGAAATGTAGCCCTTGCATCACATAATGAAGGCTCATATGCTCACTATTTTTCAAGAATTAAAGAACTAGAAAAGGGTGAAGAAATAATATATATAACAAATATGGGAGAAAGGAGATATTTTGTAGACAAAAGCGAAATTATAGAAGAAACCAATATTGATATTTTAAAAGCGACAGAAGAAAATATTATAACACTAATAACTTGTGTGAAGAAGCAGAAAAATAAAAGACTATGTGTTATAGGAAAAGAAAAATTAAACTAGAAAGGAAAAGAAAAAATGACTAAAAAAATATTTACAGCAATTATTTTTATAATAATATTATTTGGAATTAACAAAGTAAATGCAGTAGAACAAAAAATACCTATTAATTTAGAAAGCACACCTATTTTTCCACCAATAGAAATACAAAAAGATGGGGTTTGGAAAGAGGTAAGCTTAGAAAAACATACAGCAGATAACTCAATAATATACGAAATAGACAAAAATATTCTTAAGCAAAACAATATAAATATAGGTGAAGAATTTAGAGATGAGAGAATATTAAGAATAATAAAAAACGGATATGAGATAAAAGCACCAGCAGATATTGAAACAAAAAACATGGAGGACGCATATGCAGCAACTAGGCTCGCAATGGATTGTGCATTAAATCGGTTATCAAATAGAAGACATAGACAAAGTGTTTAGAATTAAGGAGGATGCAAGTGAGGCAGAAGAAGAAAGTGCAAAAGACATAATAAAAGGAATAAAGCTCTTACTTAATATAGCATATAACGGAGAAGGGAATTTTGACAGAGAAATAAAAGCTATTGCACTAGATGAGTTCGACATAGATGATGTAAAGGATACATACTTTTATTCCCAAACTTTTCAAATAGAAACAAGGGGAGAAAAATTCCTTAGATATAGAGTGAAAGAGAAAAACAAGGCAAGTGTTGAATATTCAGTTGTAAATCATGAAACGATAGAGGATAAAGAAGAATTTGAAATATATGAGCTTATAAAAATAGCAGTTTTAAATGAAGAAGCTAAAAAAACATTTAAAATAGAAGTAGATTTTGAAGCTGACTGCTTAATTGATAAAATATATGTACAAGAAGCTGAGATAGGCACATATTTAATGTATATACAAGAGGAGGGAAGGGAAGAATTTTCAGTAGTTGTAGAGAATATTGGCACACAAGACACAGAAAAACCACCAGAAGAAAATGAAGAACCACCAATAATTAAAGATGATACAGAAAAAAATGAATTAGAAAAGCTTAATAAACAACTACAAGAGGAAATAAACAGACTAAAAAGAGAACTAGAGGAGGAAAGAAATTTAAAAAATAAATTTATAGAAGAACTTAGGAAAGAAAAAGAAGCAAAAAATAAATTAAGGATAGAAATACAGCTAAAAGACAAACTGATTGAAGAATTAATAGAAAAGCTGAAAAGTGAAAATAAAAAAGAAGCAATAATGGAGACTATCTATGAACAATCTAAAGCAAATGAAAAGGAGGCAAAAAAAGACATAGAAGAAATGCAGATACTTCCTAGAACAGGTAATGATTATTTCATATTAAAATTAATTATAGTAGATATAATCTTATTTATAATTTTCTTACTCATAATTTTAGTAAAAAGTAAAATAAAAAACAGACTACTAATTAAAAAGCAGTCTGTAAACTAAAACCTAAAGAATAATACAAATTAAACCACCACTGCCCTCATTCACAATTCGTTCTAAGGTTTCTTGAAGCTTTAATTGAGCATCTTCAGGCATTCTGTATAATTTATTTTGTAATCCTTCATTTACAAGTTCATGTAAACTTTTTCCAAA
>JAAWCC010000017.1 GCA_022792975.1 Clostridia bacterium
GCTAGAAAAAGAAAATTTTAATATGATGTTAAATAAGAGAAGGCGAGAGCCTTCTTTTATTGTTTTTTGAGTGTACTTTCGTTCTTGTCTCTTCTTCCTTCATCTCTGGTTGTATTGATACAAAATTATAAAAAATGCTTGTATAAATTGGAAGTTATATAGTATACTATTCTAAGAGAGGAAGGAGAAATTATTATGGAGGATAATAAAAAAGAGATAAAAAGTGGCATAACCATACACACAATTCCTACTAATAGCTTTAAAACAGATTTATTATCAGTATTTTTAACAGCAAAACTTTCAAGGGAAAATGTAACTAAGAATGCAATTATTCCAATGATACTCAGAAAAGGTAGCTCTAAGCTAGAAAATTCTTTAGAGATAAATAAACATTTGGAGGAAATGTATGGTGCAGCTTTTGATTGCGGTATAGATAAAACAGGAGATAATCAGGTAATGAAGTTTTATTTAGAAACAATTAATGGAAAATATCTGCCAGAAGGCGAGGAAATAATAGAGGAATGCATAAATACACTACTAGATATCGTTTTTTCTCCTAAAGTGGAAAATAATGCTTTTAAAAAGGAATATGTAGATAGTGAAAAAGATAAATTAAAAATATTACTAGAAGGTAAGAAGGATAATAAAGCACAATATGCACTTTTAAGATGTCAAGAGGAGATGTACAAGGATACACCATTTGGATTATATAAATATGGATATATAGAAGATATAGAAGGAATAAATGAAAAAAATATATATGAATATTATGAAGAGCTTATTTCTAAATGTAAAATAGATATATTCGTTTCAGGAAATGTAGATGAGGAAAAAATAGCAAATATAATTTATAAAAATCCCAATATACAAAAATTGAATGAAAGGGAGCCAGAATATAATCAAAAAAATGCGGAATTTAACAAACACCAAGAAAGGGAGATTGTAGAAAAAGCAGATGTAACACAAGGAAATTTGATACTAGGTCTTTCTATTCGGAGAAAATAATAAAGAAGAAAAATATGCTGCAATTTTATATAATGCAATTCTTGGAGGGTCAGCGACATCAAAAATGTTTCAAATTGTCAGAGAGAAGTACAGCCTAGCATATACTGCGGCTTCAAGCTATTTAAGACATAAAAACTGTATATTCATAAAATGTGGAATAGAAATTGATAATTACGAAAAAGCAGTAAAAATAATCAAAGAGCAAATAGAAGATATGAAAAATGGTAAGTTTACAGACGAAGATATCGAAAATGCAAAAGTCTGTGTAAATTCTGTTGTGAAAATGATACCTGACGAGCAAGATACAATAATAACATATTTCTTAGGACAGGAGCTTGCAGAACACAAAATGACACTAAGTGAATATGAGCAAAATGTAAATAAAGTTCAAAGAGAGCAAATAGAAAACTTTGCATCAAAGGTTTCTATTGATACAATTTACTTTTTGAGAAACTAGGGGGGCTGAAATGGAAGTAATAGAGAATAAAAATGTCAAAGAGAAGTTATATATAGAAAAGCTTGAAAACGGCTTGACAGTAATGATAATACCAAGAGAAAATGTGAGAAAAAAGTATATAATTTGGGGTACAAATTTTGGATCAATAGACAACAAATTTATTTTACCTGGAGAAAGTGAAGCAAAAGAAGTTCCAGATGGAGTTGCACATTTTTTAGAGCATAAAATGTTTGAGCAAAAAAATGGAGTAAATAGCTTAGATGCATTAACAGCACTTGGAGTGACAGCAAATGCTTATACCACAAATGACCATACAGCATATTTATATGAAGCGACAGATAATTTTTTTGATGCTTTAGACGAGTTTATGGATTATGTACAAAATCCTTATTATACAGACGAAAATGTTGAAAAAGAGAAGGGAATAATTGCACAAGAGATAAATATGTATGAAGACTATCCAGAGTGGCAAGTATACTTAAATGCACTAAAATGTATGTATAAGAATTTTCCAGTAAGACTTGATATAGCAGGTAGTGTTGCATCAATTGGGGAAATTACAAAGGAAACACTATATCTTTGCTATGACAATTTTTATACACCTTCAAATATGGCTTTGGTAGTGTGTGGAGATTTCGAACCATGGGAAATATTAGAAGAGATAAAGAAAAGGCTTATAAAAAAAGAAAATAAAGAAGCTCCAAAAAGAATTTATCCGAATGAGTCAAGTGAAATAAATGAAAAAGAAAAATGTGTTGAAATGAAGCTGAGCAACCCTCTGTTTGCAATAGGTTATAAGGATAAAGTAGAAGGAGATATGGTAAAGAGACATATAGCAATTGAAATTATTAAAGGTGTTTTATTTGGAAAAAGCTCTAAGTTAAATAAGGAATTAACTGATACAAATGATATATTAGGAACCTTGGAGGGCGATTATGATTTTTCTAAAAATTATGCATTTTTATTAATAACAGGAGCCTCTAGAAAACCAGAAGAAGTTATTAAGAAGATTAAGGCAGAGATAGAAAAAGCTAAGAATATAGGAATTGATTTAGAGGAATTTAATCGAAGCAAGAGAAAGTTTTATGGTGATACAATAGTTGAGTATAATAGTGTTGAAGAAACTGCTAGAATGTTCCTTTCTGATTATTTTAAAGGAGTAAATGCTTTTGAATATCTAGAGAAATATGAGGAGGTTACAAAGGAATACACAGAACAGGTGCTAAGAGAAGTATTCTCAGAAGAAAAAAGTGTAGCTTCAATTGTGAAATAAGAGAAGAATAAGAGTTAAGAAATCCCTCTATAATTGAAAATCAATTATAGAGGGATTTCTTAATTTAAGTATTAATTTAATCTGATTTGACTTAGTGGGCTTTGAACTTCTCGGTAATATTTTGCTATTAGTTCGTCTAATTCTACGCTTATTCTATATATATAATCATAATTCTTGTTTTCTTCTATGCTTTTATTTAGTTCTTCTCTTTTTTTACGTATTTCATCATTTAACATTAATTCTTCCTCCAATAAATTTATTTTTTCTCTTGTTAATGATAAAATACCACAAAATTTATGGTAAGTCAATTCATTTGAGCGTTAAATAAAGTTTTTCGTTAGTCATAATTCCGCATTTTTATCAGTTTTTTTATAGAGTTAAAACTTTTTTTGCATTTTTCGACAGCACTTTTCTTCTTTGTAATCTAAATGTAACCTTTTTGTAACAGTTTATTAACAAATTCGACAGGCTATTTTTTTAATACAAAATTTTCAATACAAGTATTAATTGCGTTTTCTTTCATGATAAGTTTACCATATTCTGTTATCTTACGTTCATATAATTCAGGATTTTCTATGAAATGAGCAAATTCATTTATAGTAGTGCAAATGAATTTTGAAGACATTTGATCTAGAATTATTCTAGAAAGTATTAAATAATAACTTGAATTATATTCATACAAAGTAGAGTATCTTGCAATATCTCCAATTTCATTTTTTACTATACTATTTTGTAAGAATTTGCAAAAATCGCAAAAGGTTTCGAAGTTATCGAAGCAATATATTGCATCAGATGCTTCAGGCATTTGTAATTTTCTTTTAATATGTAAAGATTTCCTTTTGGGTATGTTAAATTGAGGCATAAGATTAGGTGAAGCTTCAGTATGCGCATATTTAGTAATAATTAAAACAAATCTACCGATCCTTTAAGGCAAGTGCTTCTATCATAATTCGGCAATCCTCAGTATTAAAACCAACTTCTCTTTCGGCTTTATTAAGCATATCAATAAATATGCTTTGTGACTCGATGGAATTAGACATAAAAGAATGATAATCAATATCTCTTTCAGCTAAATCATCTATATTCAACGTAACACGAATTTTATTTTCATTAAGCTTCTCAATTTTCATATTTTAAAATTTCATCTCTTTCTTTTTAAACTATATATTTATTATACTATATAATACACAAAAAGGGAATAGGTAATTAATGGAAAGCAATAAAATTCAAGGATAATATTTCGACATAATAGAAGATTTAAGTCAAGTTTTTAACATTTATAATACATAAAAAGAGTTTGTTGAAATAGAGTGTTTGTCTAAAAAACCTAAGACAAAAGCTCCGTCCCTCTGTATTAATTGTCTTTGTTTTTAAAAATTTATAAAGCTTTCCTTAAAAGACTTGAAAAAAGTTAAAAACCAATATATAATATAGCTTGGA
>JAAWCC010000018.1 GCA_022792975.1 Clostridia bacterium
ATAAAGCCAGCCTCATGCACCTTTCCATGTGTCCAAAATCATGACCGACTTGAATCCTTAGAAAACTTTTCTAAAACAATAGGCCTTAATTCTTCTATGTATTCTTCTACCATATATCATATCTCCTTTAATTAATTTTATATGGAAATGATATCACAAATTTATAAAAAGTGCAAAAAGTTTAATTTGTCTTATGACTCCAATTTTAGCGCAGAGTATGTATTTTTATTATGTACATTCACAATTTTGTATAAAAACTCATAATATAATTTATCTAAAGCTATTTAGGAGGTTTTATGTTAAAGAAATTATTTTATTTTTCCTTAGTTATTACTTTACTTATATTTGCTCTTTCTATTCCCTACTCTCCAGTATTTGCAATGTCTACATATGATGTTATTTATGAAGGAATTGATGTAAGCAATTGGCAGGGCCATATTGAATATGACCAAGTCAAAGCTTCTGGAATAGAAATTGTATATATAAAGTCTAGCCAAGGTACAAATATTACAGATGCATATTTTAAAACTAATTATAATAATGCTAAAGCAAATGGTTTAAAAATAGGCTTTTATCACTATGTAACAGCACGCTCAAATGAAGATGCCATAAGAGAAGCAGAATATTTTTCTTCTGTAATTTCAGGTACATCTCCAGATTGCAAGCTTGCTATGGATTTCGAAAGCTTTGGTAACTTAAATAAGGAAGAAATCAATAGCATCTCAAAAGCCTTCCTAGAAAAAACCAAAGAACTCACTGGGAAGGAAATGGTTATATATAGTGATGCATATAATGCAAAACATACCTTTAGTAATGAACTTGCAAATGAATATCCTCTTTGGATTGCAGAATATGGAGTAAGCTCTCCAACGGAGAATATAAATTGGGAAAATTGGATACGGCTTTCAATATACAAATTCAGGTAGAATAAATGGTATCAATCCCAGAGTTGACAGAGATAAATTTACCTCAAGCATATTTTTATCTTCAAGTGAAAATATCCCTACTCCACCAAATACCTCTAACAAAATAGAATATTATACTGTAAAAAGAGGTAATACCTTAAGCCAAATTGCATTAGACTATGGAACAACTGTAAGAGAGATAGCAGGCTTAAACAAAATTAGAAATGTAAATCTAATATTTCCTCGGTGAAGTCTTAGCTATTGATACAACCAGATCATATAATGAAATAACAGATACTTCATTCGATATAAATCATATAATTTATACAATAAAGCGAGGAGACACCTTAAGCCAAATTGCAAAAGAATTTAATGTAACCATAGAAAGTATAGCTAAATTAAATGATATAAAAGACATAAATTTAATCTATGCAGGAGATAGACTAAGAATAGAGGGGTAGCTCCCTCTATTTCTTTCTTCTAATAATCCAATTTGCTTCACATTCTATTGGTAAATGTAATTTTACTAATTGTCCTTTTTTTCCAGGTGAAACACTATCTATTTTTTCTTCTGTTTCTGCATCCCATAAATTTTCTATAACAAATTTACAAACATCTATTCTTCCGTGGAATAATAATTTCAAGCTCGTCCCCTACAAATAACTTGTTTTTAATTTCTATTAAGGATTTATCTTTATTATAGCAAACAACTTTACCACCAAATTCATAATTTGGATTATATTGTTTTCCTTCAAATTCTTGAAAGTCTTTATTGCTCCTATCATTAAAATAAAATTGAGTTAAACCTCTTGTTTTTACTTTTTCAATCTCCTCCTGATATTTAGTATAATCATATGTATCAGGAGACTTAATATAATCATCAATTGCATTTCTATACGCATTTACAACACTTGCTAAATAATACTCTGTTTTAAGTCTTCCTTCTATCTTTAAGCTATCAACTCCCATCTCTACTATCTCAGGTATTTCTTTTAAAAGACATAAGTCTTTAGAAGAAAAGATGTAAGTCCCTTTATCGTCATATTCAATTGGCATAATATTGCCAGGATTATTTTTCTCCTCTGCATATAAATTATATGCCCATCTGCAGCTTTGTGCACAGTCTCCAAGATTAGCACTTCTAGAGGCAAGAAAATCGCTTAAAAAGCATCTTCCTGAGTAACCAAAGCATAGAGCACCATGGACAAAAATTTCGGTCTCAAGCTCATTTGGAGTATCCTTTATTATTTGCTTTATTTGCTCTTTATTAAGCTCTCTTGCAAGAATTACCCTTTTAGCACCATTTTTATGCCAAAAAGAAGCGGAATGTGAACTAACAACATTTGCTTGTGTGCTTATATGTATATCAACATCAGGAGCCTCCTTTTTGACAATCTCTAAAACTCCACCATCAGACAAAATAATTCCATCAACTTTAAGCTCATTTAACATTCTAGCTTGTTTTTTTATCTCTTCATAGTTCTCATCAAGTGCATAAATATTAATTGCAGCATATACTTTTTTTCCTATCTTATGTGCATATATAATTGTATCCTTTAAATCATTATCTGCCACCTCTGCCCTACTTCTAAGTGAAAGAGATGCAGTTCCACAATATACTGCATCTGCACCATATAAGAATGCAATTTTTGCCTTCTCAAAAGACCCAGCTGGGGCTAATAACTCTATTTTATTCATTTTAGATAAATCTCCTTACATCATTTTTATCTATTATATTACATAATATCTTAAAATTCAATATCACGACTTTACTTTTTTAGAAATCTTTGCTATTATACATATTAGTAACATATATTTATTTAAAGAGGTATTTATGGATATAGAAAGAAAACAATTATCTGATTTTCAAAGATTAGTTATATATTTTATTATATATGCCTTCATTGGCTGGGTTTGTGAGGAAATATTCTGCCTTGCATATACACATCAATTTATAAAAAGAGGCTTTCTATTTGGCCCAATATGCCCAATATATGGATATGGTGCAATAATTCTACTAATCTTCTTCAAAGACTATAAAAAAAGACCAATCGCACTCTTTTTCGCTGCTGCTCTCATATTTAGTGTGTTTGAATACATAACAGACTTCTTCTTACAAGCACTATTTGCAAATCGTTGGTGGGACTATACAGGGGAATTTCTTAACCTAAATGGAAGAATAACATTAAGCTTTAGTAT
>JAAWCC010000019.1 GCA_022792975.1 Clostridia bacterium
TCCAAAAATGTCCTAAAAATACACAAATGTTCTATAAATCAAAACTCTTGTAAATACCTAAATACCAACAAAAACTCTAATTTTCACAAACTCACAAAAAGCCGTCAACCGTCGCTCATAACCCGAAGGTTGAAAAAACAAACATGCAATTCTATATTTCCTTCACCTCAATCCCAATTTCCACATAAAATAAATAGGAGGGATTATTAATGGCATATTCTGACAGAGAACTAATTGCAAGAATCGTTCAATGTGAAGCAGGTGGAGAAGGAGAAAACGGAATGAAGGCAGTTGCATCCGTAATCATGAACAGAGTAAATGCCCCAAATGGAGAATATTCAAGAGTTTCTGAGGGTCGGAAGTATTCGAAATATTATATTTCAGCAAGGCCAATTTGACTGTGCAACAGAGACGCTTTTAGGTAGATATAACCCACAAAACATATATAATATGACACCAACAGATATCCACTATAATATAGCAGATTGGGTAATGTCGGGCAATAGGTTAAATGAAGTAGGGGAATGCTTATGGTACCTAAATCCATTTAAACCTAGTTGTGGAAGTACGTTTCCAACTAATGGTTCAGGTACTTTTCATACAAGATTAGGTGAACACTGTTTTTACAGACCAACTACTTCTTATGCAAGTACGTAAGTTTTAATTAAAGGAGAATTTTATATGGAGGATAGTCAAATATCAAACAAAAGACAAATGGAGAATCCTGTAACTACTAATGCAAATTCACCAGAAATTTTGACTAATAATATCTACACACCAGCTTTTTTAAGGCAACAAATTGGTAAACTAGTGAGGGTAGAATTTTTAATAGGAACTAATAATTTAGTAGATAGAATTGGAATTTTGCAAGATGTTGGCGCAAGTTATATTCTATTAAGAGCTTTAGAAAGTAATACTACAATTTACGCAGATATTTATTCTATTAAATTTGTCACAATTTCTAATACAGTTGTTCCAAACAATCAATATTATAATTTATACAATAATTCTATGTTTTAGATATTATTGCAACTATGGTAATAAATTAAGCAACTAAGCAGGGAATAGATATGAACTTGTTTAGTTGCTATTTTTATTCTTCCTTTTATTTTCAATTAAAAAGTCTAAATAAATTTAATAAAAGCTCTTGACAAAATCGCTTTATTAGAGATAAAATATAAATACAAAATATTGTTGATTTTGGATATAAGATTTTATTTTGAGTTGTATTTATTAAATATATCTGCTGAGACATTAAATATTTTAGCAAAAGCGAACAGTTCGAAGTCTTGGATTAACCTTGCATTATTTTCAATTTTTGAAATCTCCTTTGAGGTTAATTCAATACCAAGTAGCTGTAATTTCTCTGCTAAATCCTGTTGAGAAAAGCCTGACTCTAGCCTTAATTCTCTGATAACTACACCTGATATATTTTTAAAATTATTATACTTATTGATTTTCATATTTTCACCTTATCGCTTCATTATAGATATTATTTTACTATTATTTTTTTATTTTATTATCTCTAATAAAGCGACAAAATAAAATGATGCAAAACAACAAATAAAAAATCATAATTGTTTATAGGTAAAATAAAAGTGACCTAAATATATCGTAAAGGAAGATGGAAAATGAAAAATAAAAAAGTAGGGTTTATTGTAATAGCAATAATATTAATTATAATAGTTATTGGAGGAATAACTGTATTAGGAAAAGGAAGAAACAAAAAACTTGACTGGTCAGAGATTGAATTAGGTAAATTTATTCCTATACCAGAAAAACAATATGGCAGAATTTCCATAAATAGAAGCGATTTAGCAATGATTGACATTTCAAAAATAACTAGAAAAGAGTATAAAGATTATGTTCAAAAATGTATTAATAATGGATATTCAATAGATCTTGAATATGAGCCATGGGATACTGTCTATGGAGCCTTTAATAGTGAAGGATATTCTATCCGTATAATGTATAATGAATTTGTAGAAGAAATGGATATTACTTTAGAGATACCTGAGAAGGATAGAATGAAAAAAATTGAGTGGCCTACAAATGGATTAGGAGTTATGATACCTATTCCAAAATCTAATTTTGGAAATATATCCTGGAATAATAGTGAGACATTTATCGTACATGTTGGAGATATGAATACTAATGACTATAATGAATATGTAAAGAAATGTGAAGATAAAGGTTTTATTAATAATTATAGTAAAAGTGATAAAACATTCTCAGCAAAAAATTCTGAAGGATACAAGTTAAATTTAAAATATCTGGGAGTAGAGGTAATAGAGATTTCATTAAAAATACCAGAGACAAGAGCAGAGGAAACTACCCCTATACCTACAACTAATATACCTACAACAACTCAAGGAGACTCAATACAATCTTCTAAAAACAACATTATAGAAAATACAACATCTAATAAAGCTGAGTTACGCAGAGAATTTAAAGAGGCGATGGATAGTTATGAAAATTTTATGAATGAATATATAGCGTTTATGAAAAAATATAAAGCATCTAATGGTACAGATATGAAATTACTTACTGATTACTCAAGATACATAAGTAAATATGCAGAAATGTGCGAAAGTTTTGAAAAATGGGAAACAGGAGAAATGAATACAGCAGAAACAGCTTATTACATTGATGTTCAAGCAAGAGTTAGTAAAAAACTTCTTGAAGTTTAAAATTTATATTGTGTATAGTAAATGAAACCTTTTGGAATAATCCCAGAAGGTTTTGCTATTTTTTAGCCTTGTAAATATCTTATAAAAATAGCTTTATTTTATTGTACAAAAATTAGTTTTATGATATAGTTATATAAACAAAAAAACGGAAAATTTCTAAATGCATAATAAGGAAAGGAGAATATGTTAGTTTTTAACTAACATAAGCTATTAATAATGGGAGTATTTGAATATAAAACACATATAAGATATACAGATATAAATGAAAATAACGAGTTATCAGATAAAGGTATACTAAACATCCTATCAGAAGCAGCAGGAGTCCATTCAGAAGTAGTTCGGATATTGTGTAAATAATATAGAAGAAACAGGATATTCGTGGATGCTTTTATATTGGAAAATAAAAACCTTCAAAAGACCATGCTGGGATACAGAATTAACAGTTAAAACATGGGCTAGGAAATTTGAAAAAGTATCATCATGGAGAGATTTTGAAGTATATGATAATGAAAAGAACCTAATATGTGTTGGGACAACTCAGTGGGTATTAATAGATGTAAAGAAGCAAAGACCAGCAAAAATAACAGAAGAAATGGCAAGCAAGTATGATATGCAGGAAAAATCAGTATTTGAGGAGGAAGTAGCAGGAAGATTAAATGAAGATGATAATATGCAAAAAACTTATGAATACAAAACTAGCAGAAGAGATATAGACACAAACCATCATGTAAACAATGTAGTTTACCTAGAACTTGCATACAATGCACTGCCACAAGAACTAAAAATGGATTTTGAAAATCTTGAAATTTATTATAAAAAGCAAATTAAACAAAATGATATAATTTCAATATATCACAAATATGAGAATAATGTACATACAGTAAGCATAAAAAGTAAAGACGAAAAAGATTTACATGCGATACTAAAATTTAACTGACCACCTGTAATATTGACATAGATAAATTTTAGATATATATTTTATAAAAAGGAGGTAATTTCATGATTGAAATAAGATGGCATGGTAGAGGTGGACAAGGAGCAAAAACAGCGTCTCTTTTACTTGCAGATGCAGCATTTAATACAGGAAAATATATACAAGGTTTCCCAGAATATGGACCAGAAAGAATGGGGGCCCCAATCACAGCATATAACAGAATAAGTGATGAGCAAATAACAATCCATAGCAACATTTATGAACCAGATTATGTTGTAGTTGTTGACGACACATTACTTGAATGTGTAGATGTTACAGCAGGTTTAAAAGAAACAGGAGCAATAGTTATTAATACAACAAAAGAAGCAAATGAGGTTAGAAGTAAATTGAAAGACTATAAAGGAGAAGTATATACAATTGATGCAAGAAAGATATCATTAGAAACTTTAGGAAAATACTTCCCAAATACTCCAATGCTTGCAGCTATTGTAAAGGTAAGTAAGGTTATGACAGATGAGGAACTTTTAAATGATATGGAGGGCTCATTTAAGCATAAATTTGCAAAGAAACCAGAAGTAATTGAAGGAAACATGAATGCGCTTAAAATGGCTTTAAATGAAGTGAAAAAGATATAAAGGAGGGCTTATATAATGAAAATAACACCAAATACACCAGCAGAAAAAATGACAATTGCTGGTAATATATATGATGCAGGGAACTCATTAGAATTTAAAACTGGAGACTGGAGATCTGTAAAACCAGTATTCCATCCAGAAAAATGCAAACAATGTGGGCTATGCTTCCCAGTTTGCCCAGAAGATAGTATACCTGTAAACAAAGAACAAAAAAGAGAAGATTTTAACTATGATTATTGCAAAGGATGTGGAATATGTGCAAAAGTATGCCCATTCGGAGCAATAACAATGGAATAGGAGGAAAATATATGTCAATAAGAGAACGTTTAAGTGGAAATGAAGCAGCAGCAATAGCAATGAA
>JAAWCC010000020.1 GCA_022792975.1 Clostridia bacterium
ATAATTCCTAAAATTAAGATATATTTTATTAAGTCTCTTATATTTATTACAGCAATACTCATATTTTCTCCTCAAGGTTATCCATATATTTAATAAAAATATATGAACCTTCAGGTGCTTTTATTCATATAAATGCTTTTCCTCTGCTATCAAGCCGAGGTTCCCCGGTGTCCTGGATATATTAATGTATCTTCTGGCAATACTATCAGTTTGTTTTTTATTGATTTAAGTATTTCTTTTTCATTTCCGAGTAGGAAGGTCACATCTACCATATGTTCCTTTAAACAGTGTGTCTCCTGTGAATAATAATTTATGTTCTTCTGAATATAGAACAGTTCCACCGATTTGTATGTCCTGGTGTGTGTATCACCACTAATTCTATGTCTCCGAACATGAAGAGCATCTCCTTGGTCTATACGTGAGTCTGCTTCTATTTCTACCTGCTTTGTTCCAATTAATACACTCAAGGTTATTTCTGGATTTTTTAGATTTTCATATTCTATCCTATGGATTAATATTGTAGCGTTTGTGGCTCTTTTTAATTCTTCTAAGCCTGCTGTATGGTCTGCATGACAATGCGTTAAATATATATATTTTAGTTTTGAGTTTAACAATTTTAAAGTTTCAAGTATTCTTTCTGGTTCTCCTGCTGGATCTATGCACATTGCTTCCTGCTTTTGTTCATCTGCTATTATATAACAGTTTGTATAATTTCCTATCATTGTTTCTATTTTTAATCTCTTTAAAATCATTTGTTTATTCCTTTACTTCTTTCTATTTACTTCATATACGCTATCTATTTTTCTTAGTGTTTTAAGCACTTTATTTAATTCCTCTAAGCTTTCTACTTCTATTGTCATATTTGTTGTTACTATTCTATTTTTGTCTACTTTAGAATTTATAACTAACATGTTTGCTCTTAGTGTATTCATTTCTCTTGCAATATCTGCAACTAGCCCATCTCTATCATTTGATTTAAGTTCTACATCTACTTTATAGCTTGCTTTTTCCTCTATGCACCATTCTACATCTATTATTCTAGCTTCTTCTTGGAATAGGTCTTTTATATTTATACAGTCTTTTCTATGAACTGATACTCCTCTTCCTTTTGTTACATACCCTATAATTTCGTCTCCTGGTAATGGGTTGCAGCATTTTGAAAATTTAACCAAGCAGTTATCTATTCCTTTTACAATAACTCCTGATTTTGTATTTTTAATATGTGTTCTTTTCTTTGATGTTAGTTCTTCTATTTTTTCTTCAATATTTTCTTCTTCATGTTCTTGTCTGTATTCGTATAATAGCTTTGATATTATTTTACCTGCTGAGATTGTACCAAAGCCTATTGCTGCATACATATCATTTAAGTTGCCAAATTTATATCTTTCCATTGCTGAATCAATATAATTTTGTTTATATAATTGTTCCTCATGCATTCCTATTCTTTTTATTTCTCTTTGAAGTAGGTCTTTTCCTTTTTCTATATTTTCTTCTCTGTCTTCTTTTTTGAACCATTGAAGGATTTTGTTTCTAGCACTTGAGCTTTGTACAAATTTTAGCCAATCTCTACTTGGACCTTTGCTATTATCTGTTGTAATTATTTCTATTATGTCTCCATTATTTAGCTTTGTTATGATTGGCATCATTTTTCCATTTATCTTAGCACCTGTCATTTTATGTCCTATGTCTGTGTGTATATTGTATGCGAAGTCTATTGGAGTTGCACCTTTTGGAAGTACTTTTATGTCTCCATTTCTTGTGAATACATAAACCTCATCTTCAAATAATTCTGTTTTTAATGTGTTTAAAAATTCTTGTGGGTCTGCTACATCTTTTTGCCACTCTAAGCTTTCTCTAAGCCATGATAACTTATCTTCCTCAACTTTTACTGTTGATTTTTTTGTTTTATTTGCTTCTTTATATGCCCAGTGTGCAGCGATACCAAATTCTGCAATCCTATGCATATCCCAAGTACGAAGCTGTACTTCAAATGGAGTTCCTTTTGGACCGAATTAGTGTTGTGTGTAATGATTGATACATATTTGCTTTTGGAAGTGCTATATAGTCTTTAAATCTTCCTGGCATTGGGTTATATAAATCATGTACAACCCCAAGCGCTGCAT
This sequence comes from Clostridia bacterium, assembly GCA_022792975.1. The sequence continues at coordinate 2,124 of JAAWCC010000020.1, forward strand.
AGCAGTCTTTTACTGAATTTACAATTATTCTAAGTGCAAGTAAATCATATACTTGGTCTAGACCTATATTATCTCTTTGCATTTTTCTATAAATACTATAAATGTGTTTTGCTCTTCCTGTTATTTGTGCATCTATTCTTTGAAGCTTTAATTCAAGTCTTATTTGTTCTTTTATTTTTTCTATAAATGCCAATCTTTCTTCTCTTTTTTCATCTAGTCCTTCTACTACTTCTCTGTATTCTTCTGGTTCTAAATATTTGAAGGCTAAATCCTCTAGCTCCCATTTTAATGAATACATTCCGAAGTCTATTTGCAAGTGGAGCATATAAATCCATTGTTTCTCTTGAATTTGCAATTTGTCTTTCTCTTTTTAAATATTTTAATGTTCTCATGTTGTGAAGCCTGTCTGCTAGTTTTATTAAGATAACTCTTATATCTTTTCCCATTGCTAGAAACATTTTTCTATAATTTTCTACTTGCTGTTCTTCTTTGCTTGTGTATTGCAATTTTCCGAAGCTTTGTGACTCCATCCACCATTTCTGAAATTTCTTTCCCGAATTCTTGCTCTAATTCTTGTTTCGATACATCTGTATCTTCCACAACATCATGCAAAATAGCTGCGCAAATTGTTTCATCATCTAAGTTTATTTCTGATAAAATGTTTGCTACATTTAATGGGTGTATTATATAGCTTTCTCCTGATAACCTTTTTTGGTCTGCGTGTCTAGTTTTTGCAAATGTATATGCTTTTAAAATGAGCTTGCTATTGATTTTTTTTCTGTTTCTCTTTAATGTGTTTATTACATCATATATTGTTAATTCCTTTTGCTCCTCCAAATTTTATCCCCTCTTTTCCTTAAGATTATAGAGATTTACTTAAATCCTTTATATTCATTTGAATGCTTTCCATTCCATTATATGCATTAATTTCAAGATTTCCTACTATATCAATTTTATCTCCGAAGCCTATATTCTTCTGCATATTCTCCTAAATGAAATCCGATTGCATCAATTTGATTATTTTCGTCTCTTAGCCTTAATTTTAGATGTGCTCCTTCTGTTATTGCTCTTATTGATTCTATTTTTAAATTTTTAATTAGAAATATCGGAGTTTCGTTTGCTTCGCCAAAGGGCTCTAGTTTTGATAGCTCTTTTACTATTTCAATTGATAGTTCTTTTAGAGTAACCTCCATGTCTATATCTAAACTTGGTTTTATATCTTGAATATTTAGCTTTTCTATATATTCATTTATATCATTTCTAAAGTCTTCTAATTTCCCTTTTTTTAAAGCAACACCGGCAAGCCATTGAATGCCCACCATATTTTTCTAAATCTTTGCTTACTGCATTTAATGCTTCATGCAAATCAAGTCCTGAAATGCTTCTTCCTGAGCCTTTACATATTCCATCTTCTTCACATAGAAGTATGCTAGGTTTTAGATACATATCTGTTATTTTGGAAGAAACTATTCCTATAACTCCATGGTGCCATCCTTCTTTTGAAAGTACTATGATATTTTTTTCTTTTAGTTTTTTATTTTCTATTTCTTGTATTGCTTCTTCTAGTATTGCTTTTTCTGTGTCTTGTCTTTCTTTATTATATTCATTAAGTTTGCTTGTTAATTCTATTATATCTTTTAGATTCTCTGTTATAAATAATTTTAGAGCATCTTCTGCAAACCCCATTCTTCCACAAGCATTAATCCTTGGTGCTATACCGAATGAGACCATTCCTGAATTTATCTTTTTAAATCCGCATGAGTCTATTAGATATTTTAATCCTGGATTTTTGTGTACTTCTATTAGTTTTAGTCCCAGCTTTGTTATTACTCTATTTTCATCTACTAATGGTACTATATCTGATATTGTCCCAAGACAAACTAAGTCCAAATATTTTAGATTTTCTTTTGCATCTAAGCCAAGTTTTATTGATAGCCCTTGAATTAACTTAAATACGACTCCAACTCCTGCAAGTTCTCTAAATGGATATTTACTATTTTCTATTTTAGGATCTACTACTGCAACTCCCTTCGGTAGAGTTTCAAGTGGCTCATGGTGGTCTGTTATTATTGTATCTATTCCAAGACTATTTGCGTATTCTACATCATTAGTGCCTGAAATCCCACAATCCACTGTTACCATTAAAGTATATCCCTGTTCTGAAATTTGCTTTATTGCTTCTTTATTTAAACCATAACCTTGTTTTAATCTATTAGGTATATAATATCCAACTTCTAGACCTCTTTCTTCTAAAAATTTTTTTAAAACTGTTGTGCTTGTAATCCCATCTACATCATAATCTCCAAATATTATTAATTTCTCTTTATTTTCTATTGCTTTTATAATTCTATCTACTGCTTTTTTCATATCTGGTAGTAAGAATGGATCATAGAAATTATCTCTTGTTGGTTCTAAAAATATTTTTATTTGCTCATCTTTTAAGCCTTTGTTTGCAATTATTTGTGCTGTTATAAAACTTATATTATATTTTTCTGATATTTTTTTTGCTGTTTCTCTGTCTCTTGGGGTATATTGCCATTTTTTATTCATTTTGCCTATGCTTCCTTTCAAATTAAATATCCCTCAAAGGTTTTAGTTCTCTTTTGAGGGATAATCTTTACTTTATTTTATCACATCTTGAACTGATTCTGCAATTATTTTATTTACGTCTGCTATTAATACATTGAATTTTAGCTCTATTTCAAAATATGTTTTAGCAAGCTCGTTTTGCATTAGTTCAATATAGATTTTTTGCATTTCTTCTAACTTTGTTTTTTCTTGTTCTTCCCCTTTTAAAGCCTCAAGTTGTACTTCATATCTCTTTTCTTCAAATTCTCTAATTTTAGCTTTTACATCAGGACTTCTATCTAATTCTTCTTTTATTTTTTTGTAATCTAAATATTCTGTACTTGTCTTAAGCTCTTGTGCTAGTTTGTTTGCTGTATCATATACATTCATAATAATCATCCTCCAATTTATGCAAGTGCCTCACGGCCTCTGAAAGTAAGAAGTGTTCCTTTTGTTTTTGCTTTTTTTGTTTTTCTTGCACTTTCTTGTTCCATTTGGTGTTTTTGTCTTTCTGCTACACTTTGACATATTGCCTTCTGATATATAAAATGTGTATCTTGAGCAATTTTATTCCAATTATATATACTTTTTACTTTTGCTTTTGCATTTTTTGATATATCATCTGCCAATCTGTGGTCGTAAAGTACTGATAATACTGAGTCCGCAATTGAATTTGGATTTCCTGCGTAGCTTTTCATTCCATCTACTCCATGGGATACTATTTCATTCAATCCGCCTATATCTGATACAACTGTTGGAATTCCTGCATACATTGCTTCTATTGCAACAACTCCAAATGGTTCATATGTACTTGGAAATACTGCAACATCTGCTGATTTATACATTTTGCATAAATCTTTATATGGAAGTTGACCGAGTAAAATATACTTTATTACTTATTCCTAAATAGTCAACTTGTGCTTTTAGTTGGTCATACATTCCACCTTTTCCGTGCTATTACAAATTTTGTATCATGATATCCTGAAAGTATCTTTGGAGCTGCTGAGATTAAGTTTTGCACTCCTTTTTCATATACTAGCCTTCCTGCATACATTATAATTTTTTCATTATCTTGTGCTACTCTTCTTCTAAAGTCATAGTCTTTTTCTATTCCATTATACATGTTCATATTTATTCCATTTGGTATTACACTAATTTTTTCAAATGGTAATCCAAATAGTCTTTGAAGTTCACATTTCATGTAGTTACTATTTACTATTACCTCTGTTGCTTCATATGTTAGCATCCATTCTGTATCATTTATATATCTTTGTGTATCGTCATGTATACCACTATTTCTTCCACTTTCTGTTGCATGTATTGTTGCTGTCATTGGTATATCATATGCATCTTTTAACGCTTTTGCACTGTATGCAACTAACCAATCGTGTGCATGTATTATATCAAATTTTCCGATATTTTCCTATTATCTCACTTGCTTTTGCTATCATCTTAAAATTAAGTTGTAAAATCCAATCTATGAAGTTGTTTGGATTTATCATATAATTATCTACTCTATATACATTTACACCTTTGTCTACTTCAAAATATGGTGCATTTCCTTCTCTATATGTTACAACTGTAACCTCATGTCCATCTTTAATTAGTCTTCCTGATAAATCATATACAACTTTTGATATTCCTCCTACAATCCTAGGTGGATACTCCCATGTGAGCATCAAAATTTTCATGAGCAAAAGCCCTCCTTGTTAATTCTTTTGTTTTCTATTACAATTGTATATTATCTTTCGAAAAAAGTAAACAAAAAATTAC
>JAAWCC010000021.1 GCA_022792975.1 Clostridia bacterium
ATGATAGTGAAAGTGTAAAAAATCAAAAAATACTATTAGAGGAATATGTAAGAAGTCTAGGAGAAGAATATAAATTAATAGATATTTACGTCGATCAACGGATATACTGGAACAAATTTCGATAGACCAGATTTTAAAAGGATGATTAACGATATTGAGCAAGATAAAATAAACATGGTAATAACGAAGGATTTATCTCGTTTAGGTCGTGATTACATAGAAACTGGAGAGTATATAGAAAAATGGTTTCCTGAAAAAAACATTAGATATGTTTCACTAAATGATGGTATAGATACTTTTGAGAGCCATAACGGAAATAATGACATAGCACCTTTTAAATCCATATTAAATGATATGTATTCTAAAGATTTATCAAAAAAGATTAGAACAGCCTTACATACTATGCAAAAACAAGGAAAATGGGTAGGAGGAAAAACAGCTTTAGGATATGTTAGAGACCCAAAAGATAAAAACCATTTAATAATATGTGAAAAAGAAGCAGAAATAGTAAAAATCATTTTTAATATGGCAAAATCCGGAAATAATGTCGGAGTCATAAAAAATTATCTTAATAGCCATCAAATACCAACTGCTAATGGACTAAGATACAATAAACCATCATTTTGGGAAAATAAAACCGTAAAACAAATTCTAACAAATGAGGTATATTGCCGGTACTACAGTACAAAACAGAAGAAGTAGAATTAGTTATAAAAACAGAAAACTAAAAGCAAATCCAAAAGATGAGTGGAATATTGTAGAAAATACACATGAACCCATAATTGATAATAAAACTTTTGAAACAGTTCAAAAAATGGTAATCGTTCAGAAATATGGTAGAAATGAGAAAAAACATAAATTCTTATTAGACGGATTACTATTTTGTTATGAATGTAAACACAAAATAGGGGTCAGAAGTAAACAAAATGGATATATGTTTATGGTATGTAATAATTATCGTAGAAACTCTAAACTAGGTCTTTGTACTTCTCATGGATTTAATTACTATACACTAGAAAAAGAGATATTACAATACATAAGCAATCTATTTCTAAAAATAGATAATCACAAAATCGAAATAAATATAAAAAACGCCCTAACAAAATATGATTATGAAAAAATGTTAGATACAATAGAAACAAATATAAAATTGTTAAAAGATAACATAGATACAATATATCTTGACAAAATAAATAATCAAATAAGTAAGGAAATGTATGACAGGCTATTTAATAAATTAACAATAGATATAAAGCAAAAAGAGGAAGAATATCAAGAGCTAAAAAATAAAAAACAAGAAATTATCCAAGATAACAGCAAAGAAATAGAAAAAATTATAAATAGCTTTTTGAAATTAGAAAAGCCGACATCAGAACTTATGAAAGTAATCATTAATAGGATAGAAGTACATCAAGATAAACAAATAGACATTATATTTAATTTCAAAAGATTAAATGAACTATCAATGCAAGCAAGTGCTAAAAGAGAATTTAGCACTAATAAAAAATAAATAACTGTCTAAATTAGAAGCAACCAGAAAGTATCAGTATGTCAGATAAAGTTATTGTGCTAACTAAAAGGCCAGCTAAAGTTAAACGTATTCATACTATTGATTTTGATATGCCAAATCGAACACCTATGAATTGCCGAAAGAGCCCAAAGTTTAGCGAATATTTTGACATCTTATGGAAGGAGCTAGATGTACATGCATGATAAATTCATATCTGAAGATAGAAAAAAATACTTAAGAAAAATTAGAATGGGAAGAATTGCTGTTTTTGTAACTCAAATTCGGACTTCTTTTTGCTTTTATCATTATTTGGGAAATTTTAGCAAATCTTAAAGTTATAGATAGCTTTATTACAAGTCAACCGAGTAGAATACTTGATACTTTTATGAACTTATCTTCTAATGATTTGCTTAAGCATCTTGGTGTTACTTTTTATGAAACTTTAGTACGGCTTCATAGGAGGTACTGCTCTCGGTTTTTGTATTGCTATTATTTTATGGCTTTCTAAATTCTTATCTAAGGTTTTTGAACCATTTTTAGTAGTTTTAAATAGCCTTCCAAAAGTCGCTCTTGGACCTATTATAATTATATGGGTAGGTTCTGGAGCTGGATCGATAATTGTTATGGCTCTTGCTATATCTTTAATTGTAACTATCCTAGATATTTTGCACGGCTTTATGAATACTGATAAGGATAAAATAAAGATGGCCCAGACACTTAAGGCAAATAAGCTTCAAATTCTTACTAAAATTGTAATTCCAGCTAACATTTCTACTTTTATTAATTCTTTAAAGATTAATATTGGTTTATCTTTAGTTGGTGTAATTTCAGGAGAATTTTTAGTCTCAAAAGCAGGTCTTCGGTTATTTAATTGTATATGGAGGGCAAGTTTTTCAATTAGATTTAGTTATGACTAGCGTTATTATACTTGGTATTATGGCTGCTCTTATGTACGAAAGCGTTGTTCTTTTAGAAAAGTTTATATTAAAGGAACATAAGCAAAAATGATTTAGGAGGGTAAAATTTTGAAAAGACTTATTATTTCTCTAGCTACTATTTTAATTTTAATAGGGCTAGTAATTGGTATATTTTATTTTAAGAATTCAAATACGAATGAAGCTAATCTTCAAAAGGTTTCTTTAAGTGAAGTAACGCGTTCGATATTCTATGCGCCTCAATATATTGCATTAAGTCAAGGTTTTTTTGAGGAGGAAGGTTTAGAAATAGAACTCACAACCGCTCAAGGTGCAGATAGTGTTATGACATCTGTTTTATCAAATCAGAGTGATATAGGCTTTGCAGGACCTGAAGCTTCAGTTTATGTTTATAACGAAGGAAAAGAAGATTATACACAAGTTTTCGCTCGGACTTACAAAAAGAGATGGTTCTTTCTTAGTAAGTAGAAATGAGAATAAAGATTTCAAATGGTCAGATGTAAGAGGTTCTACTGTTATTCCTGGTAGAAAAGGTGGAGTTCCTTATATGACACTTAGATATGTTTTAAATAAATATGGAATTAATCCGGAAACTGATGTTACTTTAGATGACAGTATAAGTTTTGATTTAATGGCAGGTGCCTTTTCAGCTGGTAATGCTGACTATGTTGCACTATTTGAGCCCACTGCATCAAGCACAGAGCTTGCTGGTAAAGGTTATATAGTTTCTTCTATTGGAAAGGAAACCTCTGAACTTCCTTATACTGCATATTTTGCAAAGAAAAGTTACATTGAAGAAAACCCGGAAATTATCCAAAAATTTACAAATGCAATATATAAAGGGCAACAGTGGATGTCTGAACACTCTACGGAGGAAGTAGCTTCGGCCATAGCTCAGTATTTTCCTAATACTGATACTTCTTTAATAGTTACAGTTTTGAATAGATATAAAGAAATAGATGTCTGGAGTTCTACTCCTTACATTACTCAAAATGGCTTCGAGCTTTTACAAACTATAATTCAAGATGCTGGCGAACTAAAACAAAAAGCCCCATATGATAAAATTATTAATAACAATTTTGCAAATGAGGCTACGAAATAAATTACTCCCAGAAGGTCTTAAAGTAATGCTTAATTCCTTCTGGGGTATAGCAAATTTTTTTATTCTTTTGTTTTTTGCTTTACATTTTTTATTCTTCTTCTTGTTCTATTTCTTTATCTGATATCTTCTCTATGCTAACTACTTTTCCTTCATTTGTTCTCATTAGTGTTACTCCTTGTGTCGGACGTCCTAATATACTTATTTCTGATACTTTTATTCTTATAATGGTTCCTGTATCTGTAACAAGCATTATATCATCGTCTTCATCTACTAATTTTACTCCTATTACTTCTCCTGTTTTTGGAGTTATTTTATAAGTTATGACTCCCTTTCCTGCTCTTACCTGTACTCTGTATTCATCTAATTCTGTTCTTTTTCCAAAT
>JAAWCC010000022.1 GCA_022792975.1 Clostridia bacterium
ATTCAATAGTAGCACATTATAGTGAATATTTGGTTGAAAATAATACTTTTGAAGGACAAACAGCTATTATATCACCTAAAGCAATAGGAGATAATTTAGAAAATTTGCATGAATTTCTATATACGCTAAAAAAAATGAACATAAGAGTTATCTTATTACTAAAAAATCAAAAGCAAGAAGAAATAAAAATAGCATTAGGATTAGGAATTTATGACATAATATATGGAAACTTCTATCCAAGTCAAATAAAAGAGATTCTAAAGAAACCAAGAGAGTTTAAAGATATAGCAGACTTATATAGAAAGATATTTAATATTAAAGTAAAGAAAAGACAAAGAATTAAGGAAAATAGACTTAATTCTTATTTTAGTAGAAAATAAAAATAATATAAAGTAGCGAAAGGGGTGATGCAGATGTAGAATAGTAGAGAGGAGGCATACACAAATGAAAACAAAAATTGCACTAATTGTTATAATCATATTTACAGCTATATTAACAATATCGTCATACATACTGCTTAAAGATTTTTTAGAGTATAATGAAAGCGAAAAAGTTAATATGGAACTTATAGAAAATGTGATAACAGAAGAGAGTAAAGAAGAAAAGATAACAATAAATTGGAAAGAATTAGAAAATATTAATAAAGATATTGTAGGCTGGATAAAGATTCAAGATACAAAAATAGATTATCCAATTCTACAAGATAATGATAAATTAAAGTATTTGAAATGTTCAGTTGATGGAAAACGTAATAACAATGGCTGTATATTTACAATAAACCATAATCCATTTGTGGACGATATAACTACAATATATCGGACATAACATGAAAAGTGGACTTATGTTTTCAAATTTAAGTAAATATATGAATGAAAAGTTTTTAAGAGAACATTCTACTTTTAATATATATACGAAGAATCAAAACTATATAGCAAAAGTTTTTAGCATTTATTCAATAGGAATAGATACAGAAGAAAAAAATATTAAGTGCTTAAGTTTTGATGAAGAAATAGAATATTATAAAAATTCAAGTAAATATTTTATAGACAATATAGGTGAAATCAAAAAAATAGTAAAATTATCGACTTGTTCATATCTAAATAATCATACAACGCCAACGAATCAGCGATATTTTTTAGTGGCATCATTGGAAAACATAGACTAAATGTGCAAAAAAGCCCTAAATTTACATAGTTTTAGATATGTAAAATAGAAAAATTTTTTTGAAGTTATCAAAAGCCAAAAAAGTATGCTATAATATACCTTAAATAGAAAAACGAAAGGGTGATTGATATGAAGAAAAAATTTTTAATAGGTTTTATAATTTTATTAGTTTGTTTGTTACTTTTTGGTACATCTGCTGCTTTAGTTATACATAGCGGAAATAAAGAACTTGCAAAAAAAGAAGATAATACTAATTTGGTAGAAAGTGAAAATATAGAGAATCTTAATAATGAGAGTAGAGCAGAAGATGATAGAGTTCAAGAAGTAGAAGAAAGAACAGAAGAAAAACATGAGGAGGAAGTAGTAACTACTAATGAAAATAGAACGAATATAGATAATAAATCTACTACGCCATTAAAAAAAGATACTCAAGAGAAAGTAACTACAACAACAAATGATGAAAAAAAAGAGACAACAAAAACCAAAGAGAATCCACAAAAAACAAATAATACACAAGTAGAGCAACCTGCATCTAAAGAAACGAATGCATCACAAAATAAAGAATTAGAAGAAATAAAAGAGAAACTATCGTGCACGGATGGTAAACATTATATGGATGTAGGAAATTCAGGCAAATGGTTTGATACTGAAGCTGAAGCTGTTGCGTATTATAAATCAATTATAAAAACGTGGGGGGAAAAATGGGAAAACTTTGAAATAGATGATGAAACATATAATAAAAATTGCCCTTATCGTTATGAAGTTTGGAGTTGTTTTTGTGGAAAGTGGACTATAAACTTTTATTATAGATAAGAAAAATTGAATAAATTAAAATTTTAGCCCAAGTATGAAAATATCACATACTTGGGCTATTTTTTTGCCCAAAAACAAGGAGGAAAAGAAATATGTTTAAAATGATAAAGAAAACAAAGAAGATATTTGCAATTCTAATTTTATTTCTAACATTATTTGGAATTGCGAGGCCTTGCCTAGCTGCAAACCAAATTATAAGTGGCGAAGGTAATGAAAATTTCATTGCCAGGCAATACGCAACTAGATATAAAACGACGGATAGTGCAAACAATGGAGAAAATGGAATAATAGCAAGAAGATTACTTATGAAAAACGCAGGATGGAACTTTAGTGCAGGAGACCGGAATATTAGTATTTTGTGCACAGAATCGGTGTACACTTCAAAACACGGAGAAACTTATGAAGGCAACTATTATGTACCAACTAATTCCGATATAAGAAAAGCAGCAAAAGTAGCGTACTGTGCTTGGTATCAGGATATGGGAACTTATGGATGCGATGGAAATTTTGCAGATCCAAGCTCACTAAAAAGATACGCATTCGCCCAACAGATGGTGTGGGAGTGTCTTGGACAAAGTAGTGCTACCTTTGTAGATTCTTCAGTTCAAAATGAATATGTTACATTTAGAAACGAAACAAACAATAAAATAGCAAAGATGGGACAAAGAGCAAGTTTTGACGGAAGTACAATAACTATAAGACAAGGCGAAGTAACAACAGCTACGGATACTAATGATGTTTTAAAGGATTACGAAAGTATTGATGTTACAGAAAGTGGAGTACATATTAGACACAATAAGGGCGATAACTTTATGACATTTAGTGTAAATGATGATTGCAATATTGAAACTTTAAGGATATCAGATAGTAAATTTCAAGAATGGGGATTAATTAAGTCAGGAACACAAGACAAAAGAACCACAGTATATATTTCTTTTGAAAATGATGTGCAGGACCAACTATTTGCAATGGACTACAATGATCCTGTAACACTTTCACTTAGTTTAGCAATAGAAGCAAAAGGAAGATTAGAATTAATAAAAACTAATGATAATAGAGATTTAATTGATGGTTCTACATTTAGAGTAACAGGACCAAATAACTATAATGAGAGAGTAACAGTAACAGGAGGAAAAATTGTAATTGAGGATCTAATCAAAGGAATTTATACCATAACAGAAGAAAGCACAAAAGATTCTTACTTATTAAACACAGAAACATATACTGTAGAAATAAAGCCAAATCAAACTACAACAAAAACTATAGTAAATAAAGAACCAACACGGAACTATAACTGTAGAAAAACGAAATATGAATGGAGATAAACTTGGCGCAGGATTTGTTTTTAAAATAACAGCAGCAGAGGATATTTATAACGCAGAAAGAACAGTAAAACATTATAGTAAAGGAGATATTGTTGGTAGAATAACAACAGCAAACTCAGGTGTGGCAACAAAAACAGGTCTCCCAATGCGGAAGTTATTTAGTAAATGAAGAAAGTGTTATTTCGGGCTATTTACTAAATACAGAAACAAAAACAGTAACACTTAGGTACAAAGACCAAGTAACACCTATAATATATTCAAGTCTAACTGTTTCTAATGATGAGCCGACTCGGAAGTTTAGAGATTACTAAGGATGACCTAGTTACAGGAAATAATGAAAGAGTAGACGGAAGTTATGAGCATGGAGATGCATCAATCGCAGGAACTGAATATACACTTGTTGCAAATGAAAGAATAACAAATGTAGCTGGTACAGTTACATATTTTGAAAAAAATGATTTACTTGCAACATATACATTTAATAAAGAAGGTGTTGCAGAAATAAAAATAGTAAATACACAAACTCCAGCTGAATTAAAAGTAAATGGTGTAAAACTAGAGGGAATCCCTATGGGTTCTTTTGCACTAAAAGAAACTAAAACAGCAGAACGGTTACATTACAGATAAAACAACACATATATATACTTTTACATATAAAGATATGTACACAGACGTAATAAGTAAAAAAGAGATAGTTCATAACGATGTAAAAAGAGAACCATTCGAGGTAATAAAGGTGTCAACAGACACAAATGATACAGCAGTTCTTCTTGAAAATGTAGAATTTACTGTTATATTGAAAAGGTACGTCGATTTCTATGGAAGTTTTGAAGAAGCACTAAAACATACGGATGAGTACGCAGATGATGAGTATTATGTCATGACAACAGATTCAAAAGGCTACTGTGTTACTAAGCCTTTAGCTTATGGAACATATATTCGGAAGTGAAACTTTTTGCCCATATGAAGGTGTTAATAAAGTCAAAAATTTTGAAGTTACACTTACAGAAAATTCTACAATTCCTGTACAACATTGGAAAGTAGAAAATGATACACCTTTCAGAGCTTATTTAAAACTTATAAAACAAGATTTAAAAACAGGAGAAAATGTTACTTATTCAAAAGCAACATTTAAACTAGAAAAATTAAATGAAGAATCAGGAGAATGGGAAAAGGTACAATGTAAAGTAGGAAAAGATTACTATGATACATGGTCAACCGATAAATATGGAATAGCTTATACTGAAACAAAGCTCCCATATCGGCACATTTAGATTGTCTGAATTGGTGATTCCTGAGGGATTCTTAGAATTAGAAGAAGATATTATTTTTAAGGTATCTGCAAGTAACAAAAGTTGTGAATACGATGCCGATGGAGATGCTTGGATTACTGTAATAGTAAGAAATGAGCAACCTGTTGCTAACTTATATATAAATAAAAAGGTAGAAGAAAAAGAGCTAGATAGCAATATTACATATTTAGCTGAAGATATTGATTATTCTAAAATTAAATACAAAGTAACAGCAGCTGAAAATATAATTAACTACATAGATGGTTCTTATTATTATGAAAAAGGTCAAGAAGTTGGAATATATCCACTAAAAGAGGATGGTACATTAATGATAGAATTACCTATGCGGAAAGTTCGAAGTTCAAGAAGTATCGACTTTGGATGGATATGTACTAGATAATACAGTATATACAGCTAATTTTGAAAAAGAAAATAATACTAAAAAAGTATATGAATATACATTAGATTTACAAAATTTAATGACTACAATAGAATTTTCTAAAGTAGATATAGAAGGCAATTACATTGAAGGATGTACTTTAGAATTGTATAAAGTAGAGGACAATGAAACTTTAACAATGATAGATACTTGGAAAACAACAAAAGAAACTCATATTGTAAAAGGAATAAAAGTTGGTACAAAACTTGTTTTAAAGGAAAAACATTCTGCAAAGGAATTTGTTATATCAAAAGATATTAACTGTGATGTAAAAGATACAACAGAAGTACAAAAAATTAAAATGATAGACAAACAAATAGAAATAAGCAAAGTTGATATTGCAGGTGAAGAAATAGAAGGAGCAAAACTTCAAGTGAAGTCTAAAAATGGTGAAATAATAGAAAGTTGGATATCAAGCAAGGAGCCTAAAAAAATTAGTTCGCTTGTAGAAGGAGAAACATATATTTTACACGAGGAACTTGCAGTAGGTAATTATGTCAAAGCGACAGATATTGAATTTACAGTTACAACAGATAAGAATACACAAAAAGTAGAAATGATAGACAAGTTAGTTCAAATTAAAAAGACTGATTTAGTTACAGGAGATGAAATAGATGGGGCAGAGCTAATTGTAACCGATGAAAATGGAGAAATTATTGACCAATGGATATCTAGTAGTGAAGAACCACACTTTGTAGTTGGCTTGGAAGAAAACAAACGCTATGTATTGACAGAGAGGACATGTCCTTATCGGCTACGAACAAGCAGAAAGCATTACTTTTGAAGTTACCTCAGATAAAGAAACACAGCTTATAGAGATGAAAGATAAACCTATTTTAAAGACAGTAAAATTAATAAAAGCAGATGAAGATACAAAAGAACTAATAAGAGCAGATTTTGAGTTTAATATGTATGAAGATCCAGAGTGTAATAAATTAATAGAAAAAGTTATGTCAGATAAAGAAAATGCAACAATTACATTTAAAGACCTAAGATATGGAATCTACTACATCAGAGAACGGAAAAGCACCTAAACGGATATCAATTATCAGATAAAATAATTAAAGTAGAAATAAATGATGAAGGTGTGTTTATAGATGGTGAGTTGATAGAAGAAAATGATTCTGTATATGAATTTACATTCTATAATAAACAAATACCAAAGATACAAACAGGTACTGAACTAAACAGAACATTACTAATGGTAAGTGCAATTATTTCACTATTAGGAATTGGAACAGGTATAGTTGTACTAAAGAAGAAAAAACAAGAAAATAACTAAATAACCGTAAAGTAGAGTAGTATTCGTATTACTCTACTTTAAAAATTTTAAAATTATAGGAGGAAAAAATTATGTTAAATATAACAGAAGTAAGAATCAAAAAAATTAATAAAGGAGATTTATTAGCAGCAGCAAGTATATGTATAGATAATTGTTTTATAATAAGAGAGATTAAATTATTAGATGGAAAAAATGGAAGATATATAAGTATGCCAAAG